>DASVEH010000206.1:0-2111 GCA_036380655.1 Candidatus Limnocylindria bacterium
TGGGCGAAGCTCAGGTGGAGCCCCAGGACCAGGTACGCGGGCAGCACGGCGGTGACCATCTCCGAGGACACATCAGTGAACAGGCTGACCAGGCCGAGGGCGACGACGTTGCCGGCGGCCGCCCGCCGCAGCGAAGGCCCGCGCAGGCTCGCGCCGCGGAGGACATCGGTGAGGTACACGTTCCCCCTAGAGGCGCGTCATGTCCGGAAGTGTCGGCTGGCCCGACTACTGTTGGGCCCCTTGCTAGTTGTTCGGCTGAGCTTCCCCGCGCGCGCTCGGACTGGCCGCGTTCAGCACTACGGTACGAGGTTTTTTTTGGAGGTTGGTGCGGGCATGCCGGGAAGTAGATCCGGGAGCGACTCCTTCGTTCACCTGCACGTGCACTCCGAGTATTCGATGCTGGACGGCGCGGCCCGGGTGGGCGATCTGTTCAACGGTTGCGCCGAGATGGGCATGCCGGCCATCGCCATGACCGACCACGGCAATGTGTTCGGGGCGTATGAGTTCCACAAGGCGTCCAAGGCCTCCGGGGTCAAGGCGATCATCGGCACCGAGGCCTACGTCACCCCGAAGACCCACCGCAGTGAGCGCAAGCGGGTCCGCTGGGGCGACGGCGGGGGCGACGACGTCTCCGGCGGTGGCGCGTTCACCCACATGACGCTGTGGTCGGAGAACACCGCCGGCATGCACAACCTGTTCCGGCTGAGTTCCCTCGCCTCGATGGAGGGGTACTTCTACAAGCCGCGGATGGACCGAGAGCTGCTGAGCACGTACAGCAAGGGGCTGATCGCCACCACCGGGTGCCCGTCCGGTGAGGTGCAGACCTATCTGCGGCTCGGCAAGTACGACGAGGCGGTGGCCAGCGCCGCGGAGTTCGGCGACATCTTCGGGCGCGACAACTACTACGTCGAACTGATGGAGCACGGGCTGTCACTGGAGAGCCGGGTCCGCAGCGACCTGCTCCGGCTGGCCAAGGATCTCCAGCTGCCCTTGGTGGCCACCAACGACCTGCACTACTCCACCGCGGCCGACGCCAAGGCCCACGAGGTGCTGCTCTGCGTGCAGACCGGCACCACCATGGAGGACGCCAACCGGTTCAAGCTCGAGGGCGGGCAGTACTACCTCAAGTCACCGGCGGAGATGCGCCAACTGTTCGCCGAGCTGCCCGAGGCCTGCGACAACACCTTGGCCATTGCCGAGCGGTGCGACATCTCCTTCACCGAGGGCAACGGCACCTTCATGCCGCGCTATCCCTGCCCGCCGGGGGAAAACGAGGACTCCTGGTTCGTCAAGGAGGTCGAACGCGGACTGCGGGAGCGCTATCCGGCCGGGGTGCCCGACGCGGCGCGGCAGCGGGCGGCGTTCGAGACCGAGGTCATCCTGCCCAAGGGTTTCGCCGGTTACTTCCTGGTCGTGGCCGACTTCATCAACTGGGCCAAGAGCCAGGGCATCCGGGTCGGCCCGGGTCGCGGTTCGGGGGCCGGGTCGATCGCCGCGTACGCGATGCGGATCACCGACCTGGACCCGCTGTACCACGGTCTGCTGTTCGAGCGATTCCTCAACCCCGAGCGGGTGTCGATGCCCGACTTCGACATCGACTTCGACGAGCGTCGGCGGGGTGAGGTGATCCGCTACGTCAGCGAGAAGTACGGCGACGACCGGGTCAGCCAGATCGTCACCTACGGCACCATCAAGGCCAAGCAGGCGGTCAAGGACGCCTCCCGGGTGCTGGGCTACCCGTTCGGGGTCGGGGAGAAGATCACCAAGGCGATGCCCGCGCCGGTGATGGGCAAGGACGTGTCGCTGGTCAAGCTGTTCGACCCGCAGGACAAGCGGTACGGCGAGGGCGGGGAGTTCCGCGCGCTGTACGACTCCGACCCCGACGTCAAGACGGTGGTGGACACCGCGAAGGACCTGGAGGGCCTCAAGCGGCAGTGGGGGGTGCACGCCGCCGGGGTGATCATGTCCAGCGAGCCCCTGATCGACATCATCCCGATCATGCGCCGCGAGCAGGACGGCGCGATCATCACCCAGTTCGACTACCCGACGTGCGAGGCGTTGGGCCTGATCAAGATGGACTTCCTCGGCCTGCGCAACCTCACCGTGCTGGA
>DASVEH010000207.1:0-2621 GCA_036380655.1 Candidatus Limnocylindria bacterium
AGGCGCCCGTCCGGCTGATCGACGACAACGGCGCGCCATCGGGCCGAAAGCACATCCTCGTCGTGAACCCGCCAGTCGCCAACGAGCAGCTCGGCATCCGCGGCTCGGCGCTGCTGACCGGTCAGCGCCTGGCCGAGCGGCTCATCGGTGGCGGGGTGCAGACCATCGCCTTCGCGCGCTCGCGCACTGCGGTGGAGGTGCTGACGAGCTACCTGCGCGAGACGTTCGCCCCGCCGCCGGGCCATCCGCACACCATCCGCGGCTACCGCGGTGGGTACCTGCCGAACGAGCGCCACGCCATCGAGGCGGGGCTCCGCGACGGCAGCGTCCGCGGCGTGGTCGCCACCAACGCGCTCGAGCTGGGCATCGACATCGGAGGCCTCGACGCGGCGATCAGCATCGGCTACCCCGGCACCATCGCATCAACCTGGCAGCAGATGGGACGGTCCGGACGGCGCACCGGCACCAGCCTATCGGCCCTCATCTGCTCGTCGGCGCCGATCGACCAGTTCCTGGCCGCCCACCCCGAATACCTGTTCGAGAGCTCGCCCGAGCACGGCCTTGTCAACCCGGACAACCTCCACGTCCTGCTCAACCACCTGCGCGCTTCCAGCTTCGAGCTGCCGATGCCGTCTGCCGAGCGGTTTGGGATCGAGGAGACGCCCACCCTGCTCGACGTCCTCGAGGAGGACGGCTGGATCCGGCGTGCCGACGACGACCGCTACTACTGGAGCCACGAGAACTTCCCCGCCAGCGACTTCAGCCTGCGCTCCGGCGCGCCCGAAAACGTCGTCATCGTCGATACGACCGGCGATCGAAACCGGGTGCTCGGTGAGGTCGACCTGTTCGCCGCGCCGCTCCTCGTCCACGAGAAGGCGATCTACATCCACCAGGGCATCCAGCACCACGTCGATCGGCTGGACTGGGAGGAGCGCAAGGCGTACGTCTCGCGCACCGACGTCGACTACTACACCGATGCGGATCTCGGCATCACGCTCAAGGTGCTCGAGGTCTTCGAGGAGGCCGATACGCCGCCCGCCGGCAAGCGCCAGCGCGGCGAGGTGATGGTCGCCTGGAAGGTGACCATGTTCAAGAAGCTCAAGTACCATACCCACGAGAACGTCGGCTGGGGTTCGATCAGCATCCCCGAGCAGGAGATGCACACGACCGCCAGCTGGCTGGTGCCGCCGGCAGAGGTCGTCAACCGATACGACCGTGACACGCTCGACGGGGCGCTCATCGGCCTGGCGCGCGTCGCGCGCACGACCGCATCTCTTCTCCTCATGTGCGATCCGCGCGACCTGGGCGTGCTCGCCCAGGTCCAGGCACCGTTCACCGGCCGCCCGACCGTCTACCTGTACGACGCGGTTCCCGGGGGCGTCGGGCTCACCGAGCGGCTCTTCACCCTGACCGACGAGCTGCTGCGCGCCTGCCGCGAGGCGGTCGACTCGTGCGGCTGCGCCGACGGCTGCCCTGCCTGCGTCGGGCCCGCCGTCGAGGTCGGCGTCCGTGGCAAGGCGACCGTCGCCGAGCTCCTGGCAGCCATGACCTGACCGATGCTTTCCCAGCGCACGCTCTCCGAGCGCCTCGCCTCCGTCCGCACCCGCGCCGCCGCCGCACGGCTGCCGAGGGCCGCCGAGGATGACCGCATTCAGCGCCTCGCCCGCTGGTTCGACGCGCGGACCGACATCACCGAGAACGGGACGGTGCTCGTCGTGGAACGCAGCGTGGCGGCACCGGCGGGGCTCGCGGATTCCTTGAGCGGCCTGGCGCCGGCCGCCTACTTCGACACCGAGACGACCGGCCTGTCGACCGGCGCCGGCACGGTGATCTTCCTCGCCGGGCTGGCTCGCGTGGCCGGTGGCCGGGTCCACGTGCGCCAGTACCTGCTCCCCGACTACCCGTACGAGCCGCCGCTCCTGCGCGCCGTCGCCGCCGATCTGGCAGCCTCGCCACGAATCGTCACCTACAACGGGCGCACCTTCGATCTGCCGATGCTGGCCGCACGCCTCACCGTCCACGGGCTCTTCCGCGAGCAGGCGACCCTCCCGGCCGCCCACGACGACCTGCTGCCGGATGCCCGGCGCCTCTTCCGACGTCCGCTCGGCGGCGCGCGCCTCGCCGACGTGGAGACCGGCGTGCTCGGCGTGCGTCGCGGATCCGACTGCCCGGGCAGCGAGGTCCCGGCACGCTACTTCGGCTACCTGCGGGGCGGCTCGCCGGACATCCTGGCCGACGTGCTCGACCACAACTTCCAGGACGTCGTGAGCCTTGCGCTGCTGGAGGCGGAGCTGTGCCGCCTGCGCGCCGGCGGCTGGCGAAACGCGCCGGTCCTCGATCCACGCGGCATGGCGCTCGAGCTGCTGCGGGCCGGCGCGGTGGACGATGCGCTCGAGCTCGTCGAGACGGCCCAGGCCGTGACGAGCGATCCGGCCGAGGCCAACGCGCTGCGGCGGGTCGCCTCGAGGCTGCTCATCGCGCTCGGCCATGTCGATCGCGCCGAGCAGCTGTGGCAGCTCGGAACGCGACGCGCGTCGGTCGACGCCGCGGGTGCCTGGATCGAGGTGGCGCGCATCCGGGAACGGCACCGCGGCGACCTGGCGGGGGCGATGGAGGCAGCC
>DASVEH010000208.1:0-12786 GCA_036380655.1 Candidatus Limnocylindria bacterium
CGACTCGTAGCCGTCGAGCGCAAGCAGGCCGTTGTAAACCGACTCCTGTCGAGAGGCGCCGCCCTCGATGCAGATGAAGCGCTCGTCGAGGGTGTGGTTGGCGATCAGCTGCCGAGTCTCCTCGAGATGGCTTGCCGGACAGGTCACGACCACGGCTCCGATCTCGCCGACCGTCCGTGCCCTCTCCAGGACATGGATGAGCAGCGGGTTGCCTCCGAGGAGCAGGAACTGCTTCGGCACGGGGCGTCCGATGCGCTTCCCGATCCCGCCGGCGAGCACGATCAATCCGGTCTTCATTGCGCCTCCCTCAACAGTGGCGACCCGGGATCCAGCGGGCGATCGCTGATTGTAGCCACGCCCATCGGTGCGCGGGAGCGCGAGCGTCGAGACGCTCTATGATCCGCCGATGCCAGCAGAGCGTGACCCGGCCGCGGTCGAAAGCGCGACGCGGCGGGCGGGTCTGCCGGTCGAGGTGGCCGAGGTCGTCGAGATCCTCGACATCGGCTGGGAGCGCATCCAGCTGCGGCTCACGCTGCTCGGCGCATCCGCCGGTGGCGAACCCCGCTGGGTGCGTCCCGACGACGCCGGAGCCACCATGCCACCGACCTGGGTTGAGACCGGCGCCAAGCTTCGGCTGCGCTACAACGTCATGCTCGGACCTGGCCAGATGCCGATGGCGGCCGGTCGATGGGTCCTGGCCGACGCCCAAGGCCGGCCACTGCAGGTGGGCAACCCGGAAGCGATCGAGCCCGAGGCGATTGCGCGCTTCTTCCGCTTCCGCGGCGGCTATTTCGACGCCCGTCCGTCGGTCGACCCCGGCACGCGCGCCCTGGTCCTCGATGTCGACGCCCGGCGAGGAGCTCGCAGCCGTCGTCGGAGCAAGCGGATCCGGAGCTGGTTCAAGCGAGCAGCGGGTGGCCCGCGCGGCGGCATCTTCGGGCTCCTGCTGTGGTGGTACGCCGCCACCGGCAGGCGCACCGGGCGGCGCGTGCTGTTCACCTCGGACTCGCGAGCCGAGCTGTCCGGCAACCTCGCCGTCGTCCACGACCGCATGGTCGAGCGCGGCCTCGACCGCCGGTACGTCCTCGAGTCCATCTTCAAGCCCGGCATCGCGACCCGCCGCGGCTGGCGGGATCGGCTGCGGCTGCCCCGACTCCTGGCACGAGCCGACGTCATCCTGCTCGACGACTACCAGCCGATCATCTACCGCGTGCCGCCTCGGCCCGACGTGCGCATCGTCCAGCTCTGGCACGCGTCGGGCGCCTTCAAGACGGTCGGCTACAGCCGGGTCGGCAAGCCCGGGGGGCCGAGCCCGTACGCGTGGCGCCACAAGAACTACACCCACGCCATCGTCAGCTCGCGGCACGACGTGCCGTTCTACGCCGAGGCATTCGGCATCCCGGAGGAACGCGTGGTGCCGACCGGGATCCCGCGCATGGACCGCTTCTTCGACGAGGGCCAGCGCGCGCTCGGGCGCCAGAAGGCGATCGACGCGTTTCCCGCCATGGTCGGCCGCTCCACAATCCTTTTCGCGCCAACGTTCCGCGGGAGCGGGCCGCGGCGCGCGCACTACGACTACGAGCTCATCGACTTCGCGGCGCTGCACCGTGTCTGCGTCGAGAAGGACGCGGTGATGATCCTGAAGATGCACCCGTTCGTGCGCGAGCCGTGGCCGATCCCGGAGGCGCTGCGTGATCGGCTCATCGACGGCACGCAGACCCCGGTGGACGTGAACGACCTGCTCTTCGCGGTCGACCTGCTGATCACGGACTATTCGTCGATCGTGTTCGAATACTCGACGCTCCAACGACCGATGCTCTTCTTTGCGTACGACCTCGACGAGTACGTCGCCTCGCGCGACTTCTATGTCCCGTTCGAGGAGTTCGTGCCGGGCCGCATCGCTCGCACCTTCGAGGAGCTGCTCGAGGCATTGCGGCGGGAGGACTACGAGGCCGAGAAGGTGCCCGTCTTCGCGGCGCGGCATTTCGACCACCTCGACGGGACGTCGACCGACCGCATCATCGACGAGCTCATCATCGGCCGATGAGCGGGCTCGTCGTCGCTCTGCGCACGTGGCTCGTCCGCATCGGTTTCGCCGCAGGGCGCATCGGTCCGGCGCGCCGGCGCGTGCTGCTGGCGACTGCGCACGCCGATCGGCTCGGCGGCAACCTGGCCTTCATCCACGCGGAGCTGCGCCGCGCCCACGCCGGGGTGGAGGTGGTGGTGCTCGCGCATCGCGCACGCGGCGGCTGGAGCGGACGGCTGGCGGGGGTCGGGCACGCGTTGCGCGCGGGGTACCACCTCGCTCGCGCGCGGGTGGTGATCGTGGACGACTACTATTTCGCGCTCTACGTCGTCACCCCCCGGCCCGGCACGACCGTGATCCAGACCTGGCATGCCAGCGGCGCCTTCAAGCGGATCGGGCGCAGCGTGCAGGACCGTTCCTTCGGTGCCGACGACGCGCTCACGAGCCGCGTCCGGATCCACGCCAACTACGACGTGTGCCTGGTCGGCTCGCAGGCGGCCACGCCACACTACGCCGAGGCCTTCGGGCAACCGGCCGACCGCTTCGTGTCGCGCCTCGGCATCCCGCGCACCGACCTGTTCTTCGACGCCCCGGCCATCGAGCGGGCGTCAGCTGCCATCCGGCGCCGCTACGACCTGCCCGCCGATCGCCGCGTGATCCTGTACGCGCCGACGTTCCGGGGTGACCGGGTCACCGACGCGCGCCATCGCGAGGACCTGGATCTCCCGGCGCTGCGCGACGCACTCGGCGACGATCACATCCTGCTCGTCCGCCTCCACCCGTTCGTGCGCGCCCGCACCGCCATCGGCCCGGAGCTCGCCGGCTTTGCGTTCGACGTCTCGGACCATCCCGACATCAACGAGCTGATGCTGATCAGCGACATCCTGGTCACCGACTACTCGAGCGCCATCTTCGAGTTCTCGCTGCTGGAACGGCCGATGGTCTTCTTCGCGCCCGACCACGACGACTACGAGCGGGAGCGAGGCTTCTACTTCGACTTCCGCTCCGGGGTCCCCGGCCCGGTTGTCGAGACGACCGCCGAGCTCGCCGCTGCGATCCGATCCGGACGCTTCGACCTGGATCGGGTGCGCGCGTTTCGGGCGGCGTCGTTCGAGGTGGCGGACGGCCGCGCCACCCGCCGCGTCGTGGAGGAGCTGGTGCTGCCCGCCCTCGGCTGAAGGACGCCCTACCGGTGCTCGAGGGGCAGCGGCGCGGCGCCGACGCTGCTTTCGGCCACGGCGGTCCGCGCCGACGGACCGCGCGGCACGCGAAACGACACGCCGACGGTCGCGGCGACCATCAGCAGCATGAGCAGGTCGACGATGCCGATCGCCGTCGCCAGGGGCATGGCGCCCGCGTCGGCCAGCGCGACCAGCGCGCCGCCCACTCCGGCGCCGAACGCGGTGCCGAGCGTAAACATGAGCTGGAGCGCCGAGGAGCTGAACCCCTCCTCGCCGGGGACCGCCGTCTCGAGCACCATGAGCGCGAGCATGGAATAGGCGAGGCCCATGCCGAGGCCGGCGATCGCCCAGCCCAGCGCCGCCACCAGCACCGGCATGCCGGGAACGAGGACCAGCGCGGTGACGATGATCCCGGCACCGATGAGCGCCGCGCCGCTGGCCACCAGCGTGCGGCGAATCCCGGCTGCGGCCGCGCGGGCCTGCAGCCATGAGCCGGTCGACCAGGTCACCGCCGCCGCCGAGAGGGCGATGCCGCCGAGGGTCACGCTGCCGCCGCGGACGTCGACCACGGTCAGCGGGACGAACGCCTCGGTGCCGAAGAACGCGAATGCGATGCCGAACACGACGGCCACCACCGACGGCCGTCCACGGCGCAAGAGGAGGGTCCCGGGCGGCAGCAGGTGACGCAGCGCACCGAGCGCCAGCCAGCCGCCGATGATGGCGAGCGCGACGGCCAGAGGGAGCCGCCCGATCGCGATCACCAGCCCACCGAGGTCGAGGCGCATTGCACCGACGCTGAGCGCGCCGAGCACCAGCGTCGAGCCCAGCGCGAGCCGTACGGCGTCGGCGGCACGGCGCGCGTCGCTGCGCACGGCCACCGTCGTCCTCACCGCCGGCCCGAGGCGCGCCAGCTGCGGAAAGACGGCGAGCCCCATGGCGAGCACCGGCGGTACGATGCCGAGGAAGACCCAGCGCCAGTCGAACGCGTCGGTCACCCAGCCCGCCAGCGCCGGACCGACGAGCCCGGGCACGACCCAGGCGCTCGAGACCAGCGCGATCATGCGCGGCGTCGCAGACGACGGATAGGCGCGCGCGATCGCCGCGTAGACGACGGAGCCGATGGCGCCCGACCCGAAGCCCTGGATGGCGCGGCCGGCGATGACCACCCACATCTCGCCGGCGACCCCGGACACCGCCATGCCGGCCGCGAATAGGATGACGCCCACCGCGAAGGCGCGGCCCGGTCCACGGCGGTCCGCATCGGAGCCGGCGATGGTGATGCCGATGATGTTCGTCAGCCAGAAGGCACTGAACGCCCAGCCATAGAGGTGGAGCCCTCCGAGGTCGGCAACCATGGCCGGCAGCACTGTCGGCACCGCCATGCCCTCGAAGGCGGCGGCGGTCACGAGGCCGATGAGCCCGATCGTCAGAAGGCGACGCTCGGGCGCGAACGCGCCGTCCGCGGTCACTCGATGACCGCCGGCCCCAGCAGGAGTGGCGATCCGAGCTTGGCCTCGTAGCGCGGCCGGAAGCGGCGCTCGTTGTACATCGCTGCGACGTCGATGGTCCGAGCGCCGAGCGAGCGTGCGGGCAGCGGCGCGTGGGAGTACTTCCCGTCACGGATGGCGACCATCCGTCCGAACTGGCCATCGGCGAGGAGATCGACCGCGACGTTGGCGAAGGTGATGGCCACCATCTGGTCCAGCGCGTCGGGGTCCCCGGAGCGCAGGTCATAGGTGAGGTCCGAGTGCACCGTCTCCACGCCCGTCCGGCGCCGGATCTCGTCGGCCAGCGCCTCACCGACGTCGGCCTTGTGTCGGTGCCCGTAGGCATCGGGCTCGCCGACCTCGCGCAGCTCGCCACCCCGCCAGATGGCACCCTCACTGGCGATCACGAAGGCGTAGCCGGACGGGTTCAGACGCCGGTCGTCGGCGAGGAGCTCGGCGAGCGCCTCGAGGTCGAAGGGAGCTTCGGGGATGACGCACCGCGCGCTCGTGACGTAGGCGGCGTACCAGGCCGTGTATCCGGCATTGCGGCCGAAGATGCGAAAGACGCCGATGCGCTCGTGGCTGCCGAGGGTCGTTCGCTGCCGGTTGATCAGCTCCTTCGAACGGGTGACGGCGGTCGAGAAGCCGATGCAGTACTCGGTGCCGTGGACGTCGTTGTCCATCGTCTTCGGGATGGCGATGACCGGGAAGCCCTCCCGGCCAAGGCGGGCGGCATAGCTCAGGGTGTCGTCCCCGCCGATGGCCACCAGCGCGTCGATCCCCAGCTTCTGGAGATTGTCGAGGACCAGCGGCGTGAGGTCGTATCGTCCATCGCCGATCGCCATCGCCTCGCGCCGAGAGCGGTCGACGTGCTCGGGCAGGGCGCCCTCTCCCATCGACGATGGGCTGGTGCGCGAGGTGTGGAGGACGGTGCCGCCGGTGCGATCGATCGCGCGCGTTCCCATGCGATCGAGGGGTCGCAGGAAGCCGCCGCCGTCCTCACGGCCGGTATCGACGTGGGTCAGGCCCTGCCACCCACGGCGGATGCCGAGCGCCTCCCATCCGACCTCGCTCGACCGGTAGACGACGCTCTTGATGACCGAATTGAGCCCGGGGACGTCGCCGCCGCCGGTGAGGATGCCGATGCGTTTCATGACTGCACGCGCCATGCTGCCAGATCGGACGCCCATTTGTGAAAAGAGGCGATTTCTGGCAGAATTGACTTCCGCAAACGGAGTTCCGCCCTGTGTCCTCGACCCCTACGCGCCAGCGTCGTTATGTGACCTGGCGGCTGCCCGATCGCCACTTCAGCAAGGTTCATCTCGTCGGCGAGCCGGGCTTGACCATCTGCGGACGGGCGTTGCCCCGCGCCATCGGCCAGCCGAAGGCGCCGATCCCCGAGTCGGAGATGTGCCCGGACTGCGACGCACAGGGCTGACCGTCGTTCCATGGACTCATCACCGGCCGCCGAAGACCTCGGCGGCCGGTCCGTTTCTCCGACGATCTCCGTTCCCGCCGACGCGCTGATCCTGCTGGTGGGCATCGCGGCCAGCGGCAAGAGCACCTTCGCCCGCGCCCACTTCTCGCCGACAGAGATCCTGTCCTCCGACTCCCTGCGGGCCATGATCACGGACGATCCCACCGCCCAGGGCGCCACGGACGATGCGTTCGACCTGCTGCACCGGATCCTGGCCATGCGCCTGCGGCGGGCTCGGCTCACGGTCGTTGACGCCACGAACGTCGAGGCCTGGGCACGTGCCGAGCTGGTGGCGGTGGCGCGGCACCATCGGCGGCCGTCGGTTGCCATCGTGCTCGACCTGCCGCTCGCGATTGCGCTCGAGCGCAACGCCACGCGTGCCGCTCCCCGACCCCCGCCGGGAGCGCTGCGGCGCCAGCACCAATGGCTGAGCGACTCGCTCCGCACGCTCGCCGATGAGGGGTTCACCTCCGTCCACCGGCTCAGCTCGACGACGGAGGTCGATGGCGCTCGGGTCGAGCGGATCGCCGGCTGAACGCGGCGGGACGACGAAATGTCCCGAAGGAACAGGCGCCCGACCTCGATGGCCGAAGCCACCGATGCCGTCCGGACCGGTGACCGAAGCCACCGATGCCAGTTCCGGAACTCATAACCGAAGTCGTGTGATCCGGTGTCGCTTGCCCCTTCGGGACAACCAGAGTATCGCCGCGGGCCGAGCTGGCGCGCAAGACCGGTTATCCCCGAATGTTGGGCGCCGATGGCCGGCTATCCACAGACCGTCCACGAAGCGGCTGCTCTCACGACGCCGCGACATCCGGCGTTCTGTCCGTGCGCGGAGCCGTTCGACCGGGCACCATGGGAGACAGATGACGAACAGCGACGCCGGCGATCGAGCTGCCTACCTGATGCTGACGGCGATGGCCGTGTGCTTCGGCGGCACGTGGGTCGCCGGAGCGGTGGCGGTCGACGCGGCGCCGCCCTTCACGATCGCCGCCATCCGCTTCGGCGTCGCGTCGGTCCTCCTCTTCGCCTGGGCGCGCCTTGCCGGCCGTCCGCTCTCGCCGCTGGAGCGAAGCGACTGGCCGCTCGTCATCGGCCTCGGCGTGACGGCCATCGCCGGCTACAACTGGCTCTTCCTCACCGGGCTGACCCTCGCGCCGGCGTCGGACGGCGCGATCATCGTGCCGGGCCTCGCCCCCGTCTTCACGCTCGTGCTGGCCGGCATCTTCCTCCATGAGCGCCTCGGGCTTCGTGGCGCGATCGGCCTGGCGGTGGCCGCCGTCGGCCTCTTCCTGGTCGTGAACCCCGGCGGCACGGCCGACGACCGGAGGCTGCTCGGCGACCTGCTCTTCATCGCCGGTGCTCTCTGCTGGGGCATCTACTCGGTGCTGGCCCGAATTGCGAGCCGCCGGTTCGACGCCGTCAGCACGACCCTGTATGGCACTGCCATCGGGACCATCATCCTCATCCCGCCGGCGCTTCTCGAAGGCGGCATCGAACAGGTCGTGGCCGCCCCGCCGGAGGCGCTGGCCGGCATCGCGTACCTGGCGGTGTTTGGAACCGTGGCCGCCTTCGTCCTGCTGAATCTGGGAGTTGCGCGCATCGGCGCGGCGCGCGCGAGCGCCTTCGCCCTGCTCGTGCCCATCATCGGCGTCCTCTCCTCGGTGGCGCTGCTTGGCGAGGTCCTCGGCCCGCTCACCCTCCTCGGCGGCATCGTGGTCCTGGTCGGCCTCTGGCTCGTCGAGCACCGAGGCGGTGCCGGGCGCCGGACGGGCGTGTCGGCAAACGTCGATCCGAGCCATGCCTGAGCATCGCATCCGCGCTGCGCGCGTCGGGGAGCTGCTGCCGCCGACGGTGGTCGGGCGGGGCTCCGTCCGGGTACTGGACTCCACCGCCATCCTCGTGCCCGGCGAGGCGGCCGCCGATGACTACGTCGCCGCCCTGACAGAGCGCGCCGCGGACTTCGGGGACTGGGATGGACGACTCGTCGTCGCCGACCCCGACGGGGCCCCGATGCATCGGCTCGCGATCGTCGACCGCTACGGCCAGGTCTACTCGGTCAGCGACGCCCGGACCACCGCGGACCTGCCGGACGCCGCCGCGCTCATCGACTGGTTCCGCTTCCTTGCCACCGCCTGCCCGGAGTGCGGCGTGATCGACGATCCGATCGGACGAGGCTGGACGCCCTGACCCGGCGCGCGGGCGCCGATGCGCCGATCACGGCAGCTCGACCTCGACGGAGGCGCTGAACTCACCTCCGCGGCTCGCGGCGTATTCGTTCAGCCAGAGCGTGAAGCCCTCCTCCGGCACCGCGTCGCGGGCGATGGCAACCACGAACGCATGCGTGCCGGCCAGGGCGGCATCGCAGTTGCGCGGGAGGAGCGGATCCGAGGTGACGCTCCAGACGACGCCGGAGTCGATGACCACGTCGTCGAGCCGCACCTCACGGCAGCCGATGCCGATGCCGTGACCGAACGCCACCGCGACCTCGGTCCCGAAGTCCACCTCTGGCGCCGGGCCATTCGGCCCGACGTCGCCCCACAGCTCCGGCCAGGAGCCGGCGTCCGTCGCCGCACGAACCGTGTACGCCGCCATGGCGCTCTCACCCGCCGCCAGCAGGCGCCATCCGTCGCCCTCCGCGACGTTGTGCCACTCACCGGGAGGGGGGTGGATCGTGACGTCGAGGAGCCCGCCATACGAGAGCTCGAGGCGGGCCTCAGCGGTCAGATCGCTCGATATTGCCTCGAGGGTGGCGCGGTTGTTGATCACGTCCACCGACGCGGTCAGCATCTCGACCCCCTGCGCCTTCAGCGCCTCGAAGTCGAACTCGGCGAGGATCGCCTGGAGCTCGGCCTCCGTGTGCTCGACGGTGCGCACGGACGTCCCGGGCTTGATGGCCTCGACGGCCGCCGCGTGCGCGGCCTCGTTGGCGGTGAAGAGCATGACGGCGTGCTGACCGCCGGGCGGATCGATGTACATGCCGCCGAACTCGTCGGCGTGAGCCTGGCCGTAGGCCTGCAACCGCCCGATCGGATCGCCGGCAATCGGCCCGTCGTGGACGACCGGCGATGCGTCGATCGAGGGCGCCGGCATCGTGGCCTCGGTGGCGGGCCCGGTGCAGCCCGCCACCAGGACGAGCGCCGCCATCCACGCAGTGACCCTCACTCCTCACTCCCTTCTCTCGGGGCGAACGCTGCCGGGACCGATCGAGTTCCCGCCCGTCGATCGCGCACGGCTAGACTGCGCCACCATGACAGCTGACCGCCCCGAGTCGTTGCGGGCCCGCGAGCTCGGCATTCGCATCGGTCGCATGGAACCGGGGTCACACGACGCCATCACGGACGTCCCGGGCGTCCGCGTCGGGCACGCGACGCTGATTCACGGTGAGGGAGCGCTCCATCCCGGGCAGGGGCCGGTTCGCACCGGGGTCACCGTGGTCATCCCGCACGACGGCGACATCTGGACCGAGCCCGTCTTCGCCGGGGCGCATCGGCTCAACGGCAACGGCGAGCTGACAGGGCTCGAATGGATCCGGGAGGCGGGCATGCTGGCCGGCGCGATCGGCATCACGAACACCCACAGCGTTGGCGTCGTCCACGATGCGCTCATCGAGGCCGCGGTGCGCGCCCATGCCATGAGCGACGCGGTGTGGGCGCTGCCCGTGGCCGGGGAGACCTACGACGGCGCGCTGAGCGACATCAACGGCTTCCACGTCCGTGCGGAGCACGTGCACGCGGCGCTGGCGGCAGCGTCGGGCGGTCGCGTGCCCGAGGGCAACGTCGGCGGCGGCACCGGCATGATCTGCCACGAGTTCAAGGGAGGGATCGGCACCGCCTCGCGCCTGGCGGATCGGTGGACCGTCGGCGTCCTGGTCCAGGCCAACTACGGCGAACGCGCCCTGCTGCGGATCGACGGCGTGCCGGTCGGCGCGGCGATCCCGGTCAGCGAGGTGCCGTCGCCGTGGGACCAGGTCGACGCCCTCGGCGCGCGTTCCGGGGCCGAGGGAGGCTCGATCATCGGCATCGTGGCGACCGATGCCCCGCTCCTCCCCCACCAATGCGCTCGCCTGGCGCAGCGGGTCGGCATGGGCGTGGCCCGCATGGGCAGCTACGCGTCCCACGGGTCCGGCGACCTGTTCATCGCGTTCGCCACCGGCAACCGCGACCTGTCGCGCAATGCGGGCGAGGACGACCCGCGCCCCACCGTCGAGCTGCGGATGCTCGCCGACCGGCACATCAACCCCCTCCTCGAGGCGGTGGCCGAGGCCAGCGAGGAGGCGATCGTCAACGCCCTGCTCGCCGCCGAGACGATGGTCGGCCGCGACGGGATCACTGCCCATGCCCTCGATCCCGGCCGGCTGATGGAGCTGATGCGCGCGCACGGCAGAGGGTAGGCGCGCGGCCCTACGTCGCTTGACGTAGGGACCGATCGGCGCTTCCGCCGTCGCGCCGTGGCCCCGCTGGGTCGACCATGACGGCAACCCAACCTCCCTCCAGGCGAACGCCCCGATCGGTCCCGAGCCCGAGCGGGGCGTTTGTCGTGCCGGCGGAGATCAGGTGCGGCGCGACCCACGCCCCTGGGCCGCGCCGCGATGCCACGGCTCCGACGATCTCATCCCGCTCGTGCCATGGATACGGCGCCGCCGGCGCAGACGTTCATTCGCGCTGCGGACGCCCCGAGGGCTGGGCAATCGGCGTCGGCCTGCCCTCGTCGTCGATCGCCACGAACACGAACGATCCCGAGGTGGCGAGCCGCCGCTCACCGGTCGCGACGTCCTCGGCGAACATGTCGACGCCGACCGTCACGGAGGTGCGTCCCACCTGAGCCACGCGGGCGACGAGCTCGACGAGCTGCCCTGCGCGAACGGGTACCTTGAACTCGACTCGGTCGGAGGCGACCGTCACCATCGTCCGACGGGCACATCGGGTGGCGGCGACCCATCCGGCATGGTCCATCAGGCCCAGCGCATGGCCGCCGAACAGGGTGCCGTGATGGTTGGTGTGGTTCGGCATCACCAGCTCGGCGAGGCGCACCTCGAGGATATCGCGGGGTTCGTCGGCCATGTGCGCCGATGGTATCGGCCCCGGAAGCTGCCGTCTCGGTCTATCGGGCCATACGCGGCCCCGGCCGCGGCAGGTACGATCGACCGGCTGACCATCCACAACGAGGAACCGATGTCCGAGGGAACGATCGAGCGCCACATCCCCTGGCCGCGGGACCGAACATGGCGGCCCGGGGAGCCGATCACGGTCACCGAGGATGGCCTCACCACGACCTACCGTCTGCGCGGCGTGATGCGCGACCCGAGTCCGACGAGCGCATACGCGACGGTCAGGCTCGAGCCCGTGCGAACGGTGGCGGCGGAGATCGACGAGCCGCTCTCCGCAGCGGGCTGAGGGGCGAAAGCCCGGGGCCAGGCGTAGACTGAGCGCATGTTCACCTTCGGATCCAGGGCGCGGATGCCCGAGCCCGGCGACGCGCTCCCGGGACGCGAGACGGCAATTCCCACCGCCGAGCGCCATCTCATCACTGACGAGCCCCTCGCGCCGCCGTACCCGGCCGGCACCGAGATCGCGGAGTTCGCCCTCGGCTGCTTCTGGGGCGAGGAGAAGCTCTTCTGGCAGCAGCCGGGCGTCGTGGTCACCGCCGTCGGCTACGAGGGCGGCTTCACGCCGAATCCAACCTACGAGGAAGTGTGCAGCGGCAGGACAGGCCACGCGGAGACGGTCCGCGTCGTGTTCGACCCGGCCCGCATCGGCTACGAGCAGCTCCTGAAGCTCTTCTGGGAGGCGCACGACCCCACCCAGGGCATGCGCCAGGGCGCCGATGTCGGCACGCAGTATCGGTCAGCCATCTTTACCCATACCGATGCGCAGGCCGCGGCGGCGAAGGCGTCGCGCGACATGTACCAAGCCGAGCTGTCAAAGGCGGGCTACGGCGAGATCGTGACCGAGATCAGGCCGGCGAGCGAGTTCTACTTTGCGGAGGACTATCACCAGCAGTACCTCGCCAAGGTCCCGAACGGCTACTGCCCGAACCACGCAACCGGCGTGACCCTGGAAGGACCCATCATTCAGATGGAGCAGGTCTAAAGCCGGCCGTCGACTACCCGGGATCGATGGTGGCGGCGCGCTCCACGGTCAGCACGACCTCCTCGAAGCGGAGGCCGTCGAGGGCTTCGAGGAAGGCGTGGTCGCCATCGGCGACGGCGGCCGTGCCGTGGTCATCGAGGACCGCTGCATTCAGGACGACGAGGCGGTAGTAGGCCGACTCCCGGTCCTGCACCTCCGCCGGTAGCCCCGCGTCCGCCGCCGAGGTGGCCTTGCTCCGAAGGAAGAAGACGCCCCGAGCCGAGGCTGAACCCGGCCCGATCTCGGGGGCACCCCCGAAGAGCGGAACCTCCAGGATCACCGATTGGGCATGCGCCGCCGGCAGCCCGCCGGCGAGGAGATCGTCCACCTGGACCCTGACCGATGCGTAGCGCAGCGGATGCCCGGACGCGCCGCCGAACGAGCGGCCCGGCGTGATGGCCACGATCCGGCCGAGGACGACGGCGTCGGCGCCATCGGCCATCTCGGCCAGCGACCCGAACTGCTCGACCTCCATGGCAAGCAC
>DASVEH010000209.1:0-2324 GCA_036380655.1 Candidatus Limnocylindria bacterium
CATGTCTGAGTTCGGGGCAACACCGGCAGCAGCGGTGAGCACGGTCATCCCGGCGCCAGCGGCCAGCGCGTTTCACGTTGGAGTGATTGCCTGGGTGGTGCCGGACGAGGGGTTCCGGTTCAGAGTGCGCCGAACGTTCACGCTCGCCTAATGGGACGGGGGGCGGCAGCGACATCGACCACGGCCATCCGATCCCCTCGCTCCCAGCGGGTCGCGGTTGTCCCGCTGCACCGGCAGCGCACAGGTACCTACGCCCCGGGCGACGCCTCCGGGGGGTCGCCCGCGGAGATGGTGATCGACTCGATGATGACCGGTGTAAGCGGCAGGCCGGGCGGCCCGTTCACCGGGACCTGCGCGATGGCGTCGACGACGTCGGTGCCGCTGACGACTTTTCCGAAGATCGTGTACACGCCCACGCGGCGCAGCGCGTCGTCGAGGTCCACCAGGTCGATGAAGAACTGGCTCCCGTTCGCCAGCGTGTCGTTGGCCATCGCGACCACGTAGGGGTCGTACCGCAGGCCCTCGGCGGGCGGCTCGATCTCGAATTGGTAGCCCGGGCCGCCACCGCCCACCCCCGGGAAGTCGCCGCGGTTCTCCTTCGTCGCCGGATCGCCCGCCTGGATCACGAATCCGGCGAGGACGCGATGGAAGGTGATGCCGTCGTAGAAGCCGCAGCGGGCCAGGGATACGAAGCTGGCGGTCGCGATGGGTGCCTGGTCTCCGTACAGCTCCATGACGATCTCGCCCTCGACGGCGCCGCCGATGCGCAGGGTGGCGAGCTCCGCGTCCTCGAGCGTTGCCTGCGCCGAGACCGATGTGGGTGCCTCGGTCGGGCAGGCCGGCTTCGGCGTCGGAGACGGGTCGGAGGCGCATGCCGCCAGCGCCAGGGCGAGGACGGCGGCAAACGGCAGAAGCTTCATCGGCCGTTCATCTCGAACAGGCGTCGCGCGTGGCTGACCGGCATGGTGCCTCCGTAGATCAGGGTGTCGTGGAACCGGCGCAGGTCGAAGTCGGCGCCGTCGCGCGCCTGGATATCGGCCTTGAGCCTCTCGATCATGTGACGGCCGAACAGGTAGGAGAGCTGGTAGGTCGGGGTCGAGGTGTACCGCTTCACCTCGGCGACGGCGGCCGGCCGCTCGAACCCGGTCTCGGCGACCAGGCGCTCGATGGCCTCGTCGAAGCCGATGAGGCCGCGATGGAGCTGGACGTCGAGGATGATCCGGGTCGCGCGCCAGATCGCGTCGGTATGGACGATGTACCAGCCCGTGGGCGTGGCGTCGAAGCCATGCTCCTTCATCATCCGCTCGCAGTAGAAGGCCCAGCCCTCGGCGAACTCGGGGGCGCCGGAGAAGAGGCGCACGAGGCTCGAGTTCGTGATGGCCGCGCTCAGCTGAAGGTGATGGCCCGGGTAGGCCTCGTGAACCGAGGTGTTGCTGATGGACGCGCGGTTGTGCTCCCGCATCATCTCCGGCGTGGACGGTGGGGTGACGATGTAGGTCCCGGCCGGGCTCGGATCGAACTTGGCCGGGTCGTAGTAGGCGGCGAACGGGATGAGATGCCTGATGAACGCCGGCGTCTCGATGACGTTCAGGTTGTCGTCCTCGGGCGGCGTCGCGAGGCCATGCTCGACGACGAACGCGCGGGCGCGGTCCATCGACTCGCGGTACTCGCCGAGCGCCTCGACGAACGTCCCGGCGTGGTCGTTCTTCACGATGTCGGCGATCTCGGCGGCAGACGCCGTGGGATCGATCTCAGTGGCGACGGCGTCACGCGCCACCTTCTCCGACACGAGCAGCTCCTCACCGACGGCGAGGATCTCGTCACCGTCGGCCTCCAGCTCGCGGAGCCGGACCATCTCCTCGAACCGCTCTGGTCCCGCTTTCCAGTCGGCCGTGGCGCGCGGCAGCACCTCCGTGCGCAGCCACGTGGCGTGCTCCTCGAGTGCCACCTTTGCCCTGTCGACGGTCGCTGCCAGCCGCTCGGCCAGGGCCGGGTCTCCGCCATCGCTCCGGGCGGCGGCCAGGATCGTGTCGAGGAAGGACGGCATCTGCTCGGTCGTCTCGATGTCGATCTCGGTCCAGGTGCGGACCGGATCGGTGACGCGCTCCCGCGTCTCGGTCAGCAGCCGTGGTGCCCCATCGAGGCGGCGGGCGATGTTCTCCAGGCGATCTCGGAGTGGCGCGAAGTCCCGGGTGAAGAGCGGGAAGAGCGCCTCGCCGATGTGCTCCGCACCGCCCGACGAACCGGCCCACCGCCGGTACTCGGTCTGCCAGAAGAGGCCGAGGCGGGCCTGGTGGATGGCCAGGTCACGGTCGAGCGCCCGA
>DASVEH010000210.1:0-7859 GCA_036380655.1 Candidatus Limnocylindria bacterium
GGGGAGCGCGTCGAGGCCGACGCGGTCGTGTTCGCCGCCGGGCCCTGGCTGCCGAAGCTGCTGGGGCCGCTCGCCGGCCTGGAGCTCAGCGTGCCGCAGCAGGAGGTCATCTACTTCGCCACGCCGCCGGGCGACGACCGCTTCGACGCGGCGAACCACCCGACCTGGGTCGACTACGACGGGGCGTTCTATGGACTGCCCTCGATCGAGCGTCGGGGATTCAAGGTGGCGCCCGACTGGCCCGGTCCGATCGTCGACCCCGATCGGCAGGAGCGGCGCGTGTCGGACGAGCGGGTCGACGCGGCACGTGCGTATCTGCGCCGACGCTTTCCGGCGCTGGCCGATCAGCCGGTGGCGGAGGGACGCGTCTGCCAGTACGAGCTCACGGCGGACACCCACTTCATCATCGACCGCCACCCGTCGATGGCCGGCGCCTGGGTCGTCGGCGGTGGGTCGGGACACGGCTTCAAGCACGGCCCGGCGGTCGGCGAATACCTGTCGGCGCTCGTCATGGACGATGCCGACCCGGCCGCAGACCTGGCGCCGCCGGATGAGCGGTTCGCCCTCCGCCGCCGCGAGCTGGCCCTCGGGATGCGAACGTCCGGCGTCGTTCCCGCCTGAGCCTCGGCAGGACGACGACCCTCAGGCCGGCCCCTCGAGGCTGCCGAGGGCGTCGGCGAACAGGTCGTAGGTCTCCTCGCTGAAGAGGACGAAGCGGACGAGCTCGATCCGCGTCTCGGCGCGCAGGTGATCGGCCACGGTCTCGACGGCAACCCGAGCTCCGTCGGGCGGTGGATAGCCGTAGATGCCCATGCTGATGGCCGGGAAGGCGACGCTGCGCGCGCCGAGCTCGTCGGCGAGGCGAAGGCATGACCGATACGCGCCCGCCAGCTGCTCCGGCTCGCCATGTCCTCCCCCGCGCCAGACGGGGCCCACCGCGTGGAGCACCCAGCGGGCGGGCAGCTCGTACGCGTCCGTGGCCACCGCGGTGCCGGTCGGCGTGCCCTCGGGGAAGCGCTGCCGGAGCTCCTCGAGCAGGCCGGGACCGGCGGCGCGATGGACGGCGCCGTCCACGCCTCCGCCACCGCGCAGCGCCTCGTTTGCCGCGTTGGCAATCGCGTCGACGCGCTCGGTCGTGATGTCGCCGCGCACGAGCTCCAGCCGGTGCTCGCCGAGGAGGAGGTGGTCCGTCACGCGGCGACGGTAGCGGAACCGGGACCGGTCAGTCGCCTCTCCGCCGTGACCGGGCCAGGAAGTGCCGTGCATCGTCCATGACCGGGTACACGAGGCCGATGCGGTCCTCCGCTTCGAGCAGCCGCGCGAGGATGGTCGTGGCCTCCGCCAGGTCGGCCTCCAGCCGCGCGCGGGCCACCCGGTCGCTGGTGCGCGGGGGACGAGATCGATGGGCCTGCGGGATGTCGGTGTGAAGGGCCATGCGCCAACCATGCGACCGATGCGTCAAGCGAACGTTAGACCCGTCCACCACGAGGCGGAATGTCGCGCTCTGGTACACTCCGGATTCCGAACCGCCACGCGCCCTCGATGAGCTGCGGCGGTTCGCCGTGTGCCACCCCTCCAAAGAGAACTGCCCTGATGAAGATCGCTGTCCCACGCGAGACCGCCGAAGGCGAGACCCGCGTCGCGTTGACGCCGCAGATCGCCGGCCAGCTCGTCGGCGACGGCGTCGAGGTGCTCGTGCAGGCAGGTGCCGGTGAGGCGTCCTCCAACACCGACGAGGCCTACCGGGAGGCCGGCGCCACCATCGTGCCCGACGCCCCGGCGCTGTATGGCCAGGCGGACCTGGTCCTCCGGGTCGGCCGCCCCTCGGACGAGGAGGTGGAGATGCTGCGCGATGGCTCCGTCCTCATCGGCACCCTCGGCACCCTGTCCCGCCCGGAGCTGGCGAAGAAGCTGGCCGAGCGCGGCGTGACTGCCATCAGCATGGACGCCATCCCGCGCATCACCCGCGCGCAGTCCATGGATACGCTGTCCAGCCAGGCGACCGTGGGCGGCTACAAGGCCGTCCTCATCGCCGCCGAGCGGTTGCCCAAGTTCATGCCGCTGCTCACCACTGCGGCCGGCACGGTCCGCCCGGCGAAGGGGATCGTCATGGGCGCCGGCGTGGCCGGGCTGATGGCCATCGGCACCGCCCGCAGGCTCGGCGCTGTCGTCGAGGCGACCGATGTGCGGCCGGTCGTCAAGGAGCAGGTCCAGAGCCTGGGCGGCACCTTCATCGAGGTCGAGATGACCGAGGAGGAGAAGGCGAAGGCCGAGACCGCCGGTGGCTACGCGACCGAGATGAGCGACGACTACAAGCGCCGCCAGGCCGAGCTCATCGCCGCCCGCGTCAAGGAGGCCGACTTCGTCATCACGACCGCCCTCATTCCCGGCCGTCCCGCGCCGCGGCTCGTCACCGACGAGATGGTGAAGAGCATGAAGCCCGGCAGCGTCATCGTCGACATGGCCGCCGAGATGGGCGGCAACGTGGAGGGGACCGAGCCGGGCAAGGAGGTCGTCAGACACGGCGTGAAGATCATCGGCCTCACCAACCTGCCGGCCACGATGCCGGGCAGCGCGACGCAGATGTACGCCAAGAACCTCCAGACCCTGATCAAGCACCTGATGCGGGATGGCGCTCTCGCGATCGATCTCGACGACGAGATCACGAAGGGCGCGACCATCACCCATGGCGGCCGTGTCGTGCACGAGGCGACCGCCAAGGCCCTCGGCATCGAGGTCCCGCCAGCCCAGACCGATCCCGCGGCGCCCGCGGCTGACACCAAGAAGGACGCATAAGAACCGATGGAGCTCACTGCCTTCGAGCTGCTCTCGGCGCTCTTCATCCTCGTCCTGGCCGCGTTCGTCGGCTACGAGGTCGTTTCGAAGGTGCCGACCATGCTCCACACCCCGCTCATGAGCGGCGCGAACGCCGTGCACGGCGTCATCGTGGTCGGCGCCATGCTGGTCGCGGCCACCGCCGGCGGACCGATCGCGATCGTCCTCGCCCTGCTGGCCGTGATCCTCGGCACCATCAACGTCGTCGGCGGCTTCGTGGTCACCGACCGGATGCTGGAGATGTTCAAGAAGCGGACGGGGGAGCGCAGCTGATGGATACGCTCCAGGTCCTGACGTACCTCGTATGGCTGATCGCCAGCGTCACCTTCATCCTCGCTCTCAAGTTCCTTGCCTCGCCGTCGACGGCGCGTCGCGGCAACCAGCTCGGCGCCGCCGGCATGGCGCTCGTGGTGGGCTGGACCTTCTTCACGACCGAGGGGCTGCTGGAGAACTGGTGGATCATCGTCGTCGGCGGCGCCATCGGCGCGGTGGCCGGCTGGCTCGGCGCCAAGCGGGTGCCGATGACCGCCATGCCGCAGATGGTCGCCATCTTCAACGGCGCGGGCGGTGGTGCCGCCGCCCTGGTGGCGGTGGTCGAGTTCCTGCGCGACGCGGAGCTGCATCCCGGAGAGCTGCTCCCGCTGGCCTTCATCATCGCGACGCTGCTCGGCGCCATCATCGGCTCCGTCAGCCTCACCGGCTCGGTGGTGGCCTTCGGCAAGCTCCAGGGTGTGATCGCCTCGCGGCCGGTGAAGTACCCCGGCTCGCAGCTCGTGACCGCGGCGCTCTTCGTGGCGGTCGTCGGGATCGGCGTCTACCTCACCGCCGTCTCGGCCAGCGTCCCGCTCTTCCTCCTCTTCGTCGTGCTCTCGCTGGTGCTCGGCGTGCAGCTGACGATGCCGATCGGCGGCGCCGACATGCCGGTCGTCGTCTCGCTGCTGAACAGCTACACGGGCATCGCGGTGGCGGCCACCGGCTTCGTCCTCAACAACTACGCGCTCCTGATCGCCGGGACGCTCGTCGGGGCGTCGGGCGCCATCCTCACCCAGCTCATGTGCAAGGCCATGAACCGGTCGATCTTCAACGTCCTGTTCGCCGGCTTCGGCACGGGCGGCGGCGCGACGGCCGCCGGCGCCGAGGGTGAGGAGCAGCTGCGCGAGATCAGCGCCGACGATGCCGCGGTCCTCATGGCCTACGGCAAGCGGGTGATCATCGTGCCGGGCTACGGCATGGCGGTGGCGCAGGCCCAGGGCCCGGTCCGCGAGCTGATGGATCTGCTGGTGGCGCGCGGCGTCGACGTGCAGTTCGCCATCCACCCGGTCGCCGGACGCATGCCGGGGCACATGAACGTGCTGCTGGCCGAAGCGAACGTGCCCTACGACCGTCTCAAGGAGATGGACGAGATCAACGAGGACTTCGCCGACACCGACGTGGCGCTAGTCATCGGCGCCAACGACGTCGTGAACCCGGTCGCTCGCGAGGAGGGGTCGCCGATCTCCGGCATGCCGATCCTCAACGTCGACCAGGCACAGAACGTCATCGTGCTCAAGCGCGGTCGCGGTTCCGGCTTCGCCGGCATCCCGAATCCGCTCTTCAGCAACGAGAAGACGACGATGCTGTTCGGCGACGCCAAGCCATCGGTCGAGGATCTCGTCTCGGGGGTCAAGCAGGCATAGCTCCCGGCGGCCGCGTATCATCGCCTCCCCCGGGCCGATGAGGTGATGCCGTGGCCGAACTCAGCGATTCCCTGACCCAGCTTCTCGAAGGCCAGACGGGCCAGATCAGCCAGCGGATCGGAGCGGACGAGACGCAGACGCGCACCGCCGTGAACGCCGCCGTTCCGGCGCTCCTGGCGGCGCTCAGCCAGGACGCCGAGCGCGGCAGCGGGTTGCAGGAGGCCATCAGGCGCGACCACGATGGCGCGATCCTGGATCAGCTGTCGGAGTACCTCGGTGGCAACGCCCAGCTGAGTCCGCGCACCACGAACGGTTCGGGGATCCTCGAGCACACGCTCGGCGCCCGGCAGCCCGACATGGAGCAGGCTCTCAGCGCCAAGAGCGGGCTCGATCTCGGGACCATCGCCAGGCTCCTGCCGATCCTGGCCCCGATCGTCATGGGCATGCTGGGCAAGAAGAGCCAGGGCTCCGGCGGCGGCGGTCCCGGCGGGTTCAGCTTCGACGATATTGGCGACCTGCTGAATCGCGAGAAGCAGGACGCGCGCGCCAGGGATCCGGGCATCGGCGACATCCTCGACCAGTTCGCGAAGGGCGGGTCGAGGTCGGGCGGCGGCATCGGTGACGCGCTCGACGGCTTCCTCGGGAAGGATCGCAAGGGCTGAGCGGCTCGTTCGCGACCGCCGAGCGCTGGGTCTGCCTCGACGTCGGCGAGACGCTCGTCGACGAGACCCGCGTCTGGTCGCTCTGGGCCGACGAGCTCGGGGTCCCCAGGCTGACGTTCCTCGCCGCGCTCGGTGCGGTGATCGAGCGTGGCGGCGAGCACCGCGACGTCTTCCCGATCTTCGGCGCCGACGACTGGGCGGAGCGCCTCCCATCGGTCGAGCGCGCCTATGGCGGCTTTCGCGCCGACGACCTCTATCCCGACGCGCTCGAGGCACTGGCTGCGCTGCGAGCGGGCGGCTACCGCCTGGCGATCGTCGCCAACCAGCCGGAGATTCGGGGAGCCCAGCTGCGTGCCATCGGCGTCGACACCGAGGTGATGGCGATGAGCGAGGGACTCGGCGTCGCCAAGCCGGACCCCGCGTTCTACCTGCGCGCCCTCGAGCTGATGGGCACGCCCGATGCCGCCTCCGTCGCCTACGTGGGCGACCGGGTCGACAACGACGTCCTCCCCTCGTCGGCGGCGGGCATGCGCCCGGTCTGGATCCGGCGTGGCCCGTGGGGGGTGATCCAGCAGCTGCCGGCCGGCGTGCGGCCGGCCCTCGTGGTCGACTCGCTCACCGAGCTCGCGGAGCGCATCGGCGAGGCGTGGGAGGAGGGCGCCGGGGTCAGCGCTGGCGGCGGTCGGCCAGCAGTGCGGCCACCTCTCGATCGCTGACGCCGAAGCGGCGCAGCGCATGCCGGATCAGCTCGTTCCCGAGCTCGCGCTCGGCGACCACGACCCTCGCCACGCCCAGCCGCCGGAGGTCCTCGCCCTCGGCGTCCGAGTGCGCGCGCGCGACGATCTCGATGCGCGGGTTGCGCAGCCGGGCGTATTGAACGGCCTGCCGGGTGGCGAGCGCGTCGGGGATGGAGACGATGATGGCGTGGGCCTCCGTCAGCCGCGCCTGGTCGAGCACGGATGGAGCTCCCGCCTCGCCGTAGATGATCGCCGCCCCCGCCAGGCGCGCCTCACGCGCGACGCCGTAGTCGCCGTCGATCGCCACCCATCCGAAGCCGCGTGACTCGAGGACGCGCGCGACCGATCGGCCGACCCGGCCGTAGCCGAGGATCACGGCATGGCGTCGCAGCGCGGCAGCCGGCTCGTCGCCGGGAAGTGGCGCCCCTTGCGTGGTCCGGTCGAATCGGGTCCCGAATCGCCGCGCCGCCACGAGCAGCGGCTCCGCCGTCACGATCGAGATGACCACGGCGCCCATGGCAAGCGAGAAGTTCTCGGGCGCCACCGCCCCGACCGCCAGGCCGGCCGAGGCGAGGACGAAGCTGAACTCGCCGCTCTGCCCGATCAGCGCCCCGGCCCGCAGGGCGGTCGACGTGCGCTGGCCATCCACGATCGCCAGGGCGGCCACGGGGAGCGCCTTGCCCAGGGTGATGATGGCGAGGAGCGCCAGCACGATCGGCCAGGCGGCGAGGATCGCGGCCGGCTGGAGAAGTATGCCGATCGACACGAAGAAGAAGGTGCTGAACAGCTCGCGCAGCGGCACGATCTCGCCGAGCACGCTGGCGGTGAGGTCGGAATCGGCCAGGGCCAGGCCGGCCACGAAGGCACCGAGGGCGATGCTCACCCCGAGCGCGCCAGCCGCGAACGCGGTACCGACGGCGATCACCGCCACGGCGATCACGAACAGCTCCCTCGACCGCAGGCCCGCCACGAAGGCCAGGATGGGCGGAAGGATGCGAGAGCCTCCGAGCAGGGTGACGGCGACGAAGCCGAGCGCCAGCAGCACAGCCAGCGCGAGCGACGTTGCGCTCTCCTCTTCCGCGCTGCCGAGCGCGGAGAGGGCGACGACCAGGACCACCGTCACCAGGTCCTGCACGATCGACACGCCCAGGGCGATCCGACCATGTGCGGTCGTGTGCAGCGTTGCCTCGCCAGCCACCTTGACGAGGACAACCGTCGAGCAGACCGCGACGGCGCCGCCGATGAAGAGGGCTTCGATGAGCTCCCATCCGAGCGCGAGCCCCGTCGCGGTGCCGATGGCCATCGTCAGCGCCACCTGCAGCGGCACGCCTGCCAAAATCCTGGCGCCGACCGACCGCAGCTCGGCAAGGCTGAACTGAAGGCCGATGCTGAACATGAGGAGCGCCACGCCGACGTCCGCGAGGGCGAGCACCTCCTCACGATCGGCCACGAAACCGGGCGTGAAGGGCCCGACCACCATGCCCGCCGCGATGTAGCCCAGCATCGGCGGCATCCGCAGCCGATGCGCCACCGCGCCGAGGACGAGCGCGGCCCCGAGCGCGACGAGCAGCGTGAGCCCCAGCCCGGTCATGGCATGGACCGGAGGTCGGCGGCGCGGAGCGTCGTCGGCGGCATGGGCGGTGATGATACCGTTCGGCCGCCGGACATCGGCTAGACTGCCCTCCGTGGTCCGCGCACATCGGCGGGCCCGGGTCCGGCGCCGGGCCCGTATCGGCGGCGCCACTGGTGGAGGCTGCGCAATGCGTGGCCTCCTGTCATGTTCGGAGCACCTTCAGATGTCCCGTTCGGACCCGACCCCCGAATCGATCACCCAGCAGACCTCCATCGCCGAGGCCGATCGGATCCTTCGCATGGAGCCGGTCGTGGTGCCCGCAGGGGCCAGCCTGCGGGATGTTGCCGAGCTGGCGGTCGAGAACCCCGGCTGCCGG
>DASVEH010000211.1:0-2963 GCA_036380655.1 Candidatus Limnocylindria bacterium
CACGCGCCGAACCAGAGGCCAGCATGGAGTACCTGCTCCTCGCCAATCGCGCGATCGCCACCTATCTGACGGGCGACCACGACGGCGCTCTGTCCGAGTGGCACGGGCTCGACCACGTCGTCATGCAGATCGCCTACACCACCCGGGCCTTCGCCATCCGACGGCACGAGCTGCTCGGCGAGGTGCTGGACAAGCGATCGGTGATGGCGCCCCTCGCCCTCGATGGGGTTCTCGTCGACGATGGCCGGCAAGAGGTGGGTCCGCAGTGGCGGGTCCACGGCCGGGCGTTCCGCCTCCCTGAGGTCGAGCTGTGGCGTGACGTCTAGATGAGCTGGCGGGAGATCAGTGAGGCACCCATCACGATCCGTATGAACGACCCGTGGTCGATCGTCTCCTGGGCAACGGAGGCGAAGGCCGAGCTCCGTTGCACGACACCGGGTGAGACTCCCACGTCGATCACCCACGTGTCGCCTACGTCGTCGACCCGGAAGTCGATCCGGCTGAAGCACTCCAGCTCCAGGGCGTCGTGGGTGGCGACCGCCGATCCAGCAAGGTCCCGCCTCACGTCTCGACTCCCATCGAAGCGTTCGTAGGCGACCCCGCCGGGCTCCAGGTTGTCGTCGATCGTCAGGAACGCATCAGGATCTCTGGCGCTTCTTGCCAGCACGACCTGGACCGGGGTGGTCGCGAAGGCTCTCGGATCGGCGAAGACCGGCACGCACACCTCTGCACCGGAGATGAACTCCTGCACCGTCACCGCTTGGCGGATCTCCTCGGCGATCTGCGGGACGCGGTCGATCGTGCTGTCGTCGACGAAGAAGGCCGATCGTTGGGTCACGCCGACGGCCCAGGACTCGTAGGTCGACTTGGCGATGACCTTCGTGCCTTCGGCCGGGGCGTGTCCGTTCGCCCACCCGTCGGCGGGGCGGTAGTGCCAGACCCTGGGCGTACGGACTCCCAGGGCCCGGAGGAGGGTGAAGTAGTGGAACTTGTGTCGGCCGAGGGCGCAACCGTGGGCCGGCGAGTTGGCACATGGCAAGCCATACGCGTCGGCCAGGACCGGAACCAGTGCCTTGCGTCCAGGTCGGAATCCGCCGCGGGTCACACCGCCCTCAACACCGTTGTAGATCAACACCGCCGGTCGCTGAGCTGTCGGCGCGAGGCGGCCGCTGGCGAGTGCATCGACGAGCGCGAGGTCACCCTCGATCAACTCGACGTAGCAGCCAACCTCGCGGAGTGGCGCGATGAGGTGCTCGATCTGCAGATCGGTGAGGCATCGCTCTGCGAAGTAGGCAGCTTGGATCCCTGGCCGATCCTCGACGCGCTCGGGTCGATCGAAGACGAGGTAGATGGCGACGCGAGGCGCCGCTTCCACGAGCCGCTGCTCGATCGCCCGCAGCCTCGCCTCCAACCCCTCTGCGATCACGGATAACCCTCAGTTATCGGCCACCTCAAGGGTGCGGCCGAGGACGTCGGCGGAGGTCATGGCGCGGCGCAGGGCGTCATTGGTGATGTGGGTGTAGATCTCCGTGGTCGAGAGGCTTGCGTGGCCGAGGAGCCGCTGGACGAACCGGATGTCGACGCCGGACTCGATCAACTGGGTCGCTGCGCTGTGACGGAGCATGTGGGGGGTGATGCGCCGGATCCCCGCAGCACTTGCTGCGGCGGCGAGTCGGCTGCGGACCCAGACCGTCGACAACGGGGTGACAGGAGAGCTGAACAGGAGGTACTCGTGGCAGACCTGCAGTCCTTCTCGGGTGTGAAGGTAGGCCGCGAGCAGATCTCGTAGCCAGGGACTGGGCAGATAGACGACCCGCTCGCGACGGCCCTTCCCCGTGACGTAGATGGATTGGTTCGAGAGATCGACGTCGGCGGTCCGGATGACGACCAGCTCTCCGACCCGCATGCCCGTGGTGATCATCAGAGCGACCGCTACGAGGGCGGTTGCGTCCGGCGGGCTAGGTAGCGATTGATCAGGGTCGAACCCCTCCTCGACCCCAGCTTCGGAGCGCAAATGGCGGACTAGCCGTGTGATCTCGCGTGCCGGGACTGCGCGCGGGAGGTTGTGAGGGCGGCGGAAGGTGATTGCCGCCTCCGACCACGGGTCGGTGGACAGCAAGCCCTGGTCGCGAAGGAACGAGCAGAAGCTCCGCAGCCCAGCACCACGGCGACGTAGGGATGCGACGCACAGCCCCTTGGACCTTTGGTCCTCAAAGAAGGCCCGGACACGAGCGCCGTCCAGATCGGCCACGAGCTCGTGGTCACCGAGGGCACGCCGGAGGGCGTTGATGTCGGAGTCGTAGGCGCGCACGGTGTGCGCTGAGAGATCCCTTGTCTCGCGTAGCCAAGCCAGGTATCCCTCGTGGGCCTCGGCCAGGGAGACGTCGCCCTGCATCACGGTCATGACAGGGTCGTTCGGCCCGGGCCACGGGAAGTTGATCAGCGGTCGCGAGATGCCGCCGAGTGCCAGCTAGGTCGAGCCCCTGCTCAAGCGGATCGCAGCGAGCGTGTCGGCGGCTGCCTTGTCGGCGCCGGGGATGGCGTGCGCGTAGATGTTGAGGGTCGTCGAGGCGCTGGGAGACGTTGCGATCAATGACACCCTCGGACAGCCGGCCACCACCGTGGCAGAGGGAGTAAGGTGGCGGCGGGCGTTGGCCGGAGGGAGGGCCGGATGTCACCAGTCGTCGATGTGCACTGCCACACGTTCAACGCTGACGACGTGCCGGTGCGGGGGTTCGCCCATGGGCTCTTCCTCCACGACGTGCCCTTCGGTGACCGGCTGGCCCGGCTCGTCGACCTGCTGGTGCAAGGGGCGGCGCGGAGCCACGCAGACGACGTGGTCCGCCTCCAGGCCCTGCTCCGACCGGACACTGGCAACGAGGCCCAGGAGCTGGCCGCCGAGGGCGCAAGGGTGGCGTTCGAGCGCGAGGTCGACATCGCCATGGCCGAGGTCGAGCAGCGCG
>DASVEH010000212.1:0-2889 GCA_036380655.1 Candidatus Limnocylindria bacterium
CCGTCCTGGTCGGTACGAGCGAGGTCATCGGCCGCGCCCGCCGCGCCCGCAAGCTCGTGGGCGGGGGGATGCGCCAGGTCGGGGTCCTCGCGGCGGCCGGCCTGGTCGCCCTGGCCGACGGCCCGGCTGGCATGATCGACCGCCTGGCGGACGACCACGCCCATGCGCGGCGCCTGGCCGAAGCCCTGTCCGGGATGGCCGGCATCGAGAGCCCGGGCGGCACGGCCCAGCCGCTCCCCGGCCCCCTGGACCCCGAGCGCGTCGCGACCAACTTCGTCCTCTTCAAGGTGGATCGCGACCGCGCGACGTTCCTCGAGGCGCTCCGAGCGCGGAACGTCCTGATGGTGGAATATGCCCATGGTCAGGTCCGGGCGGTGACCCATCACGACGTCTCGGCCGACGACATCGAGGCCGCCATCCGAGCCACGCGCGAGGCACTGGCCGAAACGGACCCGACGACGACGTCACGTCACCGACCGACCGTCGCGACCGCCTGCTCCGGGGCCGGCTCATCCCGCCGGCCGTGCGCACGACATCCCAGGAGCCATGCTTGATCGACTCGACCCTGCCCAGCCTGCCCCGCCCCGCTCCCGCCGACGAGCCGGGACCCGGCGACGACTCGTTCTACGACCTCGTCGAGACCCGTCTCCGACGCCTCGTCCGCGACAACCCGGTCCTGGGCACCGCTCTGGGCCTGCACGCACTCGATGACGAGCTCGGCGACGGTGGTCGCGAGGCCGTCCTCACCGAGCTGGAGGCCGACCGGCGCCACCTGACGAAGATCGAGGCCATCGACCCGACCGACCTCTCGCCGGCCGCCCGGTTCGAACGAGACCTCGACCTGCACAACGTCCGGCGCGCCGTCTTCGACACGGACGTGCTGCGGATCTGGGAACGCCGGTCGTTGGCGCTCGACACGATCGGCGACGGCCTGTTCCTGCTCTTCGCCCGGGATCACGCCCCGCTCGCGGAGCGACTGGCTGCGATCGCCGCGCGGCTCGAGGCGGCCCCGAGATACCTGGAGGAGGCGCGCTCCCGCGCCGCCGTGCCGCAGGTCCGGACGTGGCAGCGCGTCGAGCTCGAGACCGCGGCCGAGCTCCCGACGTTCTTCGATGAGATCGTGGCCGCCGCCGACGGGACCGTCGAGGCTCCCGAGCGTCGCCGCCTCGAGCGGGCCGCCGAAGCGGCCAAGGTCGCGGTCGAGCTGTACGGGACCTGGCTCGAGGGAACCCTCGCGGACGGCACTGACGACTGGGCGATCGGACGCGAGCGACACGAGGCCCTCGTCGCACATCGCGCCTTCGATGGCCTCGACGGTGACCAGATCCTGGAGCTCGGGTGGCAGAAGCTGGCCGAGGAGAAGGCGGCCCGCGTCGCGGCCGCGCGCGAAGTCGATCCGAGCGCCTCGGAGGCGAGCGTCATCGACCGGATCAAGTCCGACCAGCCGGCCGACTTCGCGACCGCCTTGATCGCGTACCGCACCGCGATGCTGCGCGCCCGCGCGCACCTGATCGAGCGCGACCTCGTCAGCGTGCCGGACGACGAGCGCATCGACGTCGTCGCGACACCCGAGTACCTGCGCAACGTCCTGCCCTTCGCCGCCTACTTCGAGCCCGCGACGTTCGACCACGATCCGAAGGGCATCTACGTGGTAACGCCCTCGGTCGACGGCGATTCGAATGCGATGCGGGAGCACAACTTCGGCTCGATCAGCAATACCAGCATCCATGAGGCGTATCCCGGGCACCACCTGCAGCTCGACACCGCCCGACGCCATCCCTCGCTGACCCGGCTGCTGGCCGACGCGCCCGAGTTCGTCGAGGGCTGGGGGATGTACTCGGAGCTGATGATGCGGGAGCACGGCTTCGACGACGATCCGCGCTTCCGGGTGGTGATGCACACCGACGCGATCTGGCGAGCGTGCCGGATCATCCTGGACGTCCGGATGCACCGCGGCGAGCTGACGATCGACGAGGCGATCGACTTCATGGTCGAGCACACGAGCTTCGAGCGGCCCAACGCGGCCGCCGAGGTGCGCTGGTACACCTACCGCCCGACCTATCCGCTGTCATACCTGCTCGGGCGGACGTTGCTCCTGAAGCTGCGCGCCGACGAGCAGCGGCGCCTGGGCGACGCCTTCTCGCTGAAGGGGTTCCACGACACGCTGCTGCGCAACGGCTCGCTGCCGATCAGCTTCCATCGCCGGCTGCTGGCGGGCGAAGGGGCCTGACGCACGTGCTGGTCATCCCGTCGATCGACCTGGAGGGCGGCCGCTCGCGCGTCGTCTACTGGCCCGGCGCGGCCGCCGGGGTCGGCGCTCCCACCGATCGACCGGAGCGCATCGTCGAGCGACTCGTGGCGCAGGGGGCGCCTTTGATCCACCTCATCGACTTCGAGGGCGCCCGTGCCGGCAGCCCGGCCAGCCTCGACGCCGTGGGGGCCGTGGCGTCGAAGAGCGCGGTCCCGCTGCAGCTCGCCGGCGGCCTCGACTCGGCCGAGGCGATCCAGCTTGCGTTCGCGGCCGGAGCGACCCGCGTCGTCCTGACCACGGCCATCGCCGACCGGCCCGAGGACCTGCGGGCCTGCCTCGCGATCGCCGGCGACTGGCTGGCCGTGGGCCTCGATCCGCGGCCGGAGCGGCTGGCCGCCTTCCCGTGGCGCAGGTCGCCAGCGCCCACCATCGCCGGGCTCGTCGAGGAGCTCATCGGCGCCGGCGTCACCCGCCTCGTCCTCGCGCATGGTGGGACCGCGCCGGACCTCGAGCGGGTGGGTTCGCTCGTTCGGTCGTACGATGCCGAGATCCTGGTAGCCGGCGGGGTGCGTGATCTCGACGCCATCCGCCGACTGCGCGACACCGGCGCCGCCGGCGTCATCCTCGGGGAGGTGATC
>DASVEH010000213.1:0-8174 GCA_036380655.1 Candidatus Limnocylindria bacterium
TGACCAGGATGGGCGGACGAGGCACGGCGGCACGAACGCGGTCGAGAAGCTCGACCAGCCGCGCCGGCTCCTGAAGGTCGCGCAGGCCCGGCGTGTTCGGGCTGCTGACGTTGATCGCGAGGTAGTCGGCGACGTCGCCGACCGCCCGGGCGGCCGTGACGTAATCGTCGATCGCGTTCTCGTCCGTCGTGTCCCGGTTCCGCCCGATGTTGACGCCCACCACGAAGCCGCCGGGGAGCCCGGGCCTGGCATCCGCGATGCGGCTCGCGAGTGAATCCGCCCCCAGGTTGTTGAAGCCCATCCGATTGATCAGCGCCTCGTCCTCGACCAGCCGGAAGAGCCGCGGCCGCGGGTTGCCCGGCTGGGGCCGTGGGGTCACGGTGCCGAGCTCGACGAACCCGAACCCCAGCGCCGCCCAGCCCGCAATGGCGAGCCCATCCTTGTCGAAGCCGGCACCGAGGCCGATCCGGTTCCGGAAGCGCAGGCCGAACAGCTCGACCGGCTCCCTGGCCATCTCACGGGTCGGGACGCCGGACGCCAGGCGACAGAGTGCTCGCCCGAATGGCGTGCCGCCCGCCGCCCGGAGGGCGGCGATGGCCTGGTGATGGATCGTCTCTGAGTCGGCGCGGAAGAGCAGCGGCCGCACGGTGCGGTAGGCGGCGAGGCGCCAGGCGCTCACCGCGCTCAGTCGTCGTGGGCGCGCGGGAACGCCATTTCCTCTGGATAGACCGGCGGGAGCGGCTCACCCTCGTCATCGGTCGACGGGCGCGCCGGGTCCGGCGACATGAACTCGTGCCAGACTTCCGCGCCGGCGGCCGGCGGATCATCGAGTTCCTTGATCGCGACGATGCCCTCGAAGCGAATCGCTCCGGCCTCACCGCCCTCGGTCTCGTAGTCGTCCTCGTATTCGGGAGCCATCTCGACGGCCCGGCCCAGCGCAGCCTCTTCGTCCACCCCGTCCACCAGGATCACCCGGTCCTCGACCAGCGTCGCCTTCTCAGCGTCGCCCGACAGGTAGGCGTAGCGCAGCTGGACCGCAAACCAGCCCGACGGCTCCACCTGGGTTTCGTCAGCGGGGGCCGACGTGGAGATTCGATCAGTCATCGGTAGCTCCTGTCGGCGTCAGGCCACGTTGCGGGAGCACGATCCCACGACTTCACGAGCCCACGGCTGCACGACCGGGTGCTGACGGGCAAGGGCATCACAGGACCGGCGGCTCCTCGTCCGTGATGACCGTCTGTGACTGCTCGCGCAGGAACTGCTGCACGTAGTACGGGCCGAGGCCGCTCTTTCCCGATGAGCCCGATCCCTTCCAGCCACCGAAGCTCTGGATCCCCGGCCACGCGCCGGTCGTGGCGCCGGCGCGGCGGTTCACGTAGACGACGCCGGCCTGGATGGTGTCGAGGAAGCGGCGCACCTCGGCGTCGTCCCGACTGAAGATCCCGGCGGTCAGGCCGTAGTCGCTGGCGTTGGCCTCGTCGATCGCCTGCTCGAGCGAGTCGACCTCGCCGACCACCAGGAAGGGCACGAACAGCTCTTCGTGGAAGAGCCGATGCTCGAGCGGCAGGCCGGTGACGACGGTGGGAGTTGGGAAGAACCCTCGCTCGGCCTCCCCGTCGCGGAGCACCTCGCCGCCGATCTCGATGGTGCCGCCATCACTGCGGGCCTCGTCGGCTGCCTGCTGGAACGTCTCGAGCGCCCGCTTGTTGATGACCGGTCCCATCCAGTTCTCGCGGCGCGTGGGATCACCCACCGTGATCTCGCGTGTCTTCTCTACCAGCTTGTCGACGAACTCGCGAGCCACCGCCTTCTCGACGTAGACACGCGACAGTGCCGAGCACTTCTGCCCGTCGAAGCCGAAGGCGGATCGCATGGCCCCCTCGGCGGCCTCGTCGAGATCGGCGTTGCGAGTCACGATGGCCGGGTTCTTGCCGCCCATCTCGGTGATGATCGGCCGGGGGTAGTCCTTCGTGAAGCTGCGGTACAGCTTCATGCCGACCTCGTAGGAGCCGGTGAAGACCATCCCGTCGATGCCCGGATTCTCCTGGAGCTCCGCGCCGACCGTCTCGCCCGGTCCCGTGACCAAATTGAAGACGCCGTCCGGCAGTCCCGCGTCGCGGAGCGCCTCCCCGAACTTCCAGCCCATGAGCGGGGCGTCGGAGCTGGGCTTGAGGACGACAGTGTTGCCCGCGATCATGGCCCCCGCCGCCGGACCGCCGGCCAGCGCCATCGGGAAGTTGAAGGGGCTGATGACCCCGAACACGCCGTAGGGGCGCAGCACCGAACGCGTCCGCTCGGTCGGCGAGAGCGAGCCGAGCGGCTTCACAAAGCCATCGGCCTTCTCGAACTCGTCGCCGTAGTAGCGGATCAGGTCGGCGGTCTCTTCCACGTCGCCGAGGGCCTCGAGCCGATTCTTGCCGACCTCCAGCGCCATGAGCGCGGCGTAGTCGAACTGGCGTTCGCTGATGAGGTCGGCAGCACGCCGCAGGACGGCCAGGCGCTCGCGCCACGGGGTGTCGCGCCAAGCCGGATACGCGGAGCGTGCGGCATCGATCGCGTCTCGCACGTCCTTCCGGCTGCCGACCGGGAAGCGGGCGATCACGAGGTCGGTATCGATCGGCGAGCGATCGTCGAAGGTGTCGGCGGCCCCGCGCTCCTCCCCACCGATGAGCATCGGATAGGTGCGCCCCAGGTCGGCGCGGGCGCGCTCGACGGCAGCATCGAACGAAGACTGCAGCTCCTCGTTGTCGGCGGAGAGCGTCGCGTAGGTGATCTTCATGCGCGGCGTGGAGGTGGCCATCGGACAGGTTCGCCTCGTGGTTGCGGATGCGGGCTCCCGATTATCGCACCGCCCGCGCCGTCGACCACCGCCGGGCACGCCGAAGGCCAGGCTCCGGGGGGAGAAGAGCCTGGCCTTCGGACCCGCGAATGATATCGGGCGCCTCTGTCAGCCGCAAGCCGATCTGGACACAGGGCCTCACGGTTCCGTCGCGAGGTGGAAGAGCCCGAGGTTGAGGCGGAGGGAGGACGGATCGGCGCCGCCCATCAGGTATGCCCGCCCGCGGTCGCCGAAGAGCCGCGGGAGGAGGTCATGGGCCGTGCGCGGGTCACCCAGGTCGAGGCGCGCGTGCACCACCTTGATCTTGAACCCGTTGCGGCGCCACCACCCGGTGCGATGGTGGGTGGCGGTCATGGCGTGCTCGACGACCTCGGGCTCGAGCAGGGCCGACACGTCGTCGCGGCCGTAATGACCGATGACGACGAGACGGCCGCCCGGACGCAGCACCCGCAGCGCCTCGGCGACGGCCGGCAGCGACCCGTCCTCGGGGTCGATCAGGCTGGTCAGCACCACGTCCACCGCGCCGTCACGCAATGGCAGCGAGGTGGCGGAGCCCTCGACGATCCGGATGTTGGGCTGGTGCGCGTCGACGGCCCGACGGCGCGCCTCGGCCAGCAGTGCCGGGTCGGACTCGATCCCGTACGTGCGCCCCGTGCGCCGGGCCAGCAGCATCGGGTAGTGGCCGATCCCGGTGCCGACGTCCGCGATCCGCTTGCCGCCGAGCGGAACGATCCGCTCCAGCGCCCCGAGCACCTTGCGGTCCGGGTCGATCGCCGCCCCGAGGCGGGCGTGCAGGGCAGGGTCCGCATCGGTCCAGGCGGGCAGGATGGGGCGCATCAGGGCACCTCCACGCGGAGCTCGGCGGGATCCCCGCCCTCGAGCGTGAGGAGACGCTCGCCGGCCAGGAGCTGGAGGTCGAAGGCCACCGGACCGGCCTCGCGGCGCGTGGCGTCCAGCTCGATGCTGAGCGTCGCACCGGCGAGCAGCGGCCCCCATCCCAGCGAGATCGTGCCCTCGGGCTCGCCCTGCTCACCGGGGCCGACGACCCACTTCGTCCACGGCTGCACGAGCGGTGGGCCTCCGTCCCGGATGCGGTCCTCGCTCGGCGTGAAGGGCGCGAGGTCGAGGGTTCGGCTCAGCTCGGTCGGCCAGCGCAGGACGAGCTCGTCGATGCGCTCATCGGCCAGGCTCGTCACGGTGACCGTCAACGTGCCCGTGGCATCGCCGACGTCGCTGACCACCGACGCCGTGACGACGCGCGCATCGGTTTCCTCCGGTGGCTCAAGGACGAGAGACGGCTGCGGCGTCGGCGTGGGCGAGGCGGACGGGGTCGGCCCTTCGGTGGGCGTGGCCGCGATGCTCGGCGTCGGGCTCGACACGTCGGTGGGAGAGGCGGTCATCGTCGGCGGTGTCTCCTCGGCAATGCAGGCGCTGGTCAGCAACGCGACGACCAGGCCGGTTGCCACCGAAAGGTGCCGCCTCACGCGTCGACCTCGTCCAGCTCGGGAAGCCGGTTGCGGATGGCGTATCCGGCCGCCTGCGCGCGGCTCTCGAGCGCCAGCTTGGCGAGCACGCTCGACACGTAGTTGCGGACGGTCTTCTCGGCCAGGCCCATGCGGGCCGCGATGTCCCGATTGGAGGCGCCGTCGGCAAGGTGGGCGAGCACTCTGCGCTCCTGCTCCGTCAGGTCGGCGAAGGCACCGGCCTCCTCGAGACGGCTCGTGCTCCGGATGCGGTCGAGCACGCGCTTCGTGACCGCCGGATCGAGCAGTGAGCCGCCGGCCGCCACGGTGCGCACGGCATCGACCAGCTCGGTCGAGCCAACCCGCTTGAGAACGTAGCCGGATGCGCCGGCGTCGATGGCGGCGAAGAGGGCGTCGGAATCGGCGTAGGTGGTGAGCATGATGACCGGCGTGGCAGGCAGCTCCGCGGTGATGGTGCGGCAGGCGTCGATCCCCGACCCGTTCGGCATGCGGATGTCCATGACCACCACGTCGGGCTGGATGCGCCGGGCCAGCTGCACGGCCTCGTGGCCGGAGCTGGCCTCGCCGACGACCTGGAAGCCGCGCTGACGATCGAGCAGCGCCGCGAGGCCGATGCGCACCACTTCGTGGTCGTCGGCGATCAGGATGCGCACGTCCGCGGCGGACGGCACCGCATCGGATGGAGCGGATGGATCGCTGGATGAATCGGTCATGTGGGTCGGCGAGCGGTCGCCACCGGCATCGTAAGGGACAGCGCGGTCCCGCGCCCGGGGCTGCTCTCGACCAGGAGCTTCGCGTCGAGCAGCTCTGCGCGGCGGCGGATGTTGGCGAGGCCCTGCGGGCGGCCCCGACGGCCGGCGTCCACCGTGACCGTCGGATCGAATCCCGTCCCGTCGTCGCGGATCTCGAGCGTGAATCGCCGCTGGGTGCACGCCATGCGCACATGGACCGAGCTTGCGCGCGCGTGACGCAGCACGTTGCTGAACGCCTCGATCACGATGTGCCGCAGCTGCTCCGCCTGATCCGGGCGCAGGCGCGGCCGGAAGAGGCCCTCGGATGTGACGTCGAGCTTCAGGAGCGTATGGGCCTGGAGCTCGTCCGCCACCGACAGCACGATCGCCTCGGCGTCCCGCGCCTCGAGCTCGCCCGAGCGGAGGTCGAAGATGGTGCTGCGGATGTCGCCGGTGATCCGATTCAGCTCGCCCATCACCGTCCCCAGGCGAGCCCGGGTCGCCGTCGGCTCGTTGCCGATCTCGGCCGACGCCTGCTCCAGGTGCAGGCCAGCCGCATAGATCGACTGGATGATCCCATCGTGCAGGTCGCGGCCGATGCGCTCACGTTCGCGCAGGAGGAGCTCGCGACGACGCGCCTCCGCCAGGGTCCGGTCGGTCTCCTGCTCGAACAGCTCGAGGCTGCGGATGACCGCCAGCGCGATGGCGAGGCCGGTGAGGGAACGAAACACCTCGATCGGGATGCCGAGCGTCTCCAGCACGGTCCTCCCGTTGAGCACCGATGCGGGCGGGAACGGAGCCGGAAGCGGGACGAGCCCGCCGACGACGGCGTAGATCAGGAAGGCGATCGACGCCGCCCCGAGCGCCTGCGCGCCGCGGGGCGCCGCCATCGGCCCCAGGAGCCCGGTGGTGCGCCGCAGCCCGATGGCCACGATCAGCGACGCAGGAAAGGCGATCAGGATGCGCGCGACGACGTCACCGACCGCCAGCGGCGCGCCGACCGCCGCCAGGGCCGGGCCGATCTCGTCGGAGCGAAGCCAGGGGCCGGGGTCGGGCTCGAAGCCGGACGCGATCGTCCCCGAGATGGCCACCGTGGCGACCGCCCAAAGGCCCAGGACCAGCGCCGGCACGAGGCGAAGACGTCGATGTCCGGCGCCCTCGGGGCTCCTCGCGCTGAGCCACAGCTCGACGCCGAACTGGAAGAGGAGGGCGAAGCTGAGCGGCTTGAGGAGGAGCTGCAGGACGAGGAGGCCCTCGATGATCGGCTGCGGGAGGAAGCCGGCCTGGATGGGGACGAAGAGATAGCCCCACTCCATGAAGCCATGGACGATGCCGAAGGCGGCCAGCCAGCCGAGCGGCCGCGCCAGCGGCAGCTGCGATCGCTGCCGGCTCTGCAGTGCGATCGCCAGGCCCATGACGAAGAAGACCTGCCCGTAGACGGACAGGACGATGATCCGGTTCGTCTCGAACAGCTCCGCCAGCCAGCCCATGGGCGGCATGGTAGGTGCTCCATGTTGTTACGATCTTCGGGTGACCCCGGATGCCGACGCCCGACCCTCCATGCCCGCCGCCGTACGACTCTGGTTCGTGGTGGCATTCCTGCTGCTGGCACTGACGGGGCTCCTGCTGGGACGGATCGTCGAGTTCGTCGACTTCAGCGAGCGGGCGCCCTTCAGCCTGCTCGGGATCTTCATGATGATCGAGCTGGCGGCCGTGCTCTTTGGTATCACGGTTGCCCTGCAGCGGAAGCGCATAGCCCATCGATTCGCCCTCGGGATTGCCTTCCTGCCTGTTCCCGTGCTTGCCGGTCTTCCGCCTGTCCTGCTGCAGTTCCCGCCGCCAGCCGCCAACGGCTGGTACCTGCTCACCGTCCCGTTCGGGACGCTGATCACCGTCGGCCTACTCGTCGGTCTGCTGCGGCCGTCCGCGCGGGCGTGGTTCACCGAGGCCTGATGCGCGCCCTGGCCAAGGTCCGCCCGGGAATCGGCGCCGAGCTCGTCGAACGGGCCTCGCCCTCGCCGGGGGACGGGGAGGTCCTGCTCCGCGTCGATGCTGCCAGCATCTGCGGCACGGACCACCACCTCTTCACCTGGGATGAGTGGGCGGCGGAGAACCTGGTGCCGCCGCGCATCCTCGGGCACGAGCTGGCCGGCACGGTCGTCGCCACCGGCGCCGGGGTGACGCGCGTGAAGGAGGGCGACCTCGTCGGCGTCGAATCGCACCTGTTCGACTGGACCTGCGCGCAATGCCGCCGTGGCGACATGCACCTCTGTCGCAGCCTGCGGGTGATCGGCGTCCACGTCGATGGCGGCTTCGCCGAGCGTGTGGTCATCCCGGAGGCGAACGCGATCGAATCGAACGGGCTCGACCCGGCGGTCGTCGCCCTCCAGGAGCCGATGGGCAACGCCGTCCACGCGGCCTTCGCCGAGCCAATCGAGGGGCGCAGCGTGCTGGTCACCGGTTGCGGTCCGATCGGGCTGTGCGCGATCGGGATCGCGAAGGCGGCCGGCGCAAGCCTCGTCATCTCCACCGACACGGAGCCGTATCGGCTCGAGTTGGCGCGCAAGATGGGCGCCGACCTGGCGCTCGATGCCGCGGACGCGCAAACCGAGGAGCGCATCGCGACCGCCACCGGTGGCGACGGGGTCGAGGTGGTCCTCGAGATGAGCGGCGCGGCGCCCGCGCTGGCCCAGGCGCTGCGGGTGGTGACCCGCGGTGGGTCGATCCGCCTGCTCGGCATCTTCGCGGAGCCCCCGCAGGTCGAACTCTCCGAGCTCGTGATCATGAAGGGCCTCCGCCTGCACGGCATCTATGGCCGCCGCATCTACGACACCTGGGAGCGGACGCAGGCGCTGCTGCGCTCCGGGGCGCTCGACGTGTCACCGATCATCACCCATCGGCTCGACCTGGCCGACTGGAAGCAGGGGTTCGACCTCATCGCCTCGCGCCATGCGGGCAAGGTCGTCCTCCTCCCGTAGCGGTCGAGCGGCAGGGCTATGCTGTCCCCATGACCGATGCTCCGGCGCGGGCACACAACCCGCTGGCATTCCTGGATGCCGAGATCGACGAGCTCAGGGCGAAGGGGCTCTATCGGCGTCTTCGGGTGGTCGAGAGCGAGCA
>DASVEH010000214.1:0-3207 GCA_036380655.1 Candidatus Limnocylindria bacterium
CCCGGGTCCTCGAATCTGAGAGTCACCAAGTCCGACAGCCCGGACCCGGTGCGCGTGGGCGCTCAGCTGACCTACACGATCGGCGTCGAAAACCTGGGCCCGACGCCCGCCACCGGCGTCACGGTCACCGACCATCTCCCCAGAGACGTCGACCTGATCTCGGCCTCTGGTCCTTCCGGCGCCTGCGCCGTCCAGGACCGAAAGATCACCTGCACGATTGGCGCTCTCGCACCGGTCGGCGTCAACTACGGCGGCGCCCCGGTCAGCGTCACGGTCGTGGTGGTGCCACGCAGGGCCGGCACCATCCGCAACACGGCGACGGTCAAGGGCGATCAGAAAGACCCGGCTCGCGGAAATAACAAAGCCTCGGCCACCACACGCGTCCTGGGAGTGCCCACCTGCAGGGGCCTGGTGGCGACGATCGTCGGAACTCCCGGCGACGATGCTCTCTTCGGAACCACCGGTCCCGACGTGATCGTCGCTTTCGGCGGTGCGGATCGCATCGTCGCCCTGTCCGGGCGCGACCTGATCTGCGCCGGAGCCGGACGGGACTACATCGGCGCCGGCACTGCCGCCGACCGGGTATTCGCCGGCCCGGGCCCAGATCGCCTGCTGGGTCGCGGCGGTCCCGACCTGCTCAGGGCCTCGCGCGGCAACGACGTCCTCAAGGGCGGGCGCGGCTCTGACCGGTTGCGGGGCGGTCGCGGCTTCGACCGCTGCAAAGGCGGTCGAGGGTCCGACTCGATCAGAGGATGTGAGCGCTAGGCCTGGGCCCGCTGCCGGTGCCCCAGGCCATAGATGAGCGAGGGAAGGCACCAGTTGGTCGTCGCGACGATCGCCGCCGCCAGGAGCAGGGGCACCGCGAGAACCCACGCGACAACCGACAGGCCCGCGAGGAAGGCGACGGCGATCGCCACGATCCAGGCCGTCGCCATCTGACACGCGAAGCGCCGGGGCGCCGGGCTCGGCGGCACGCCAGGGCCCCCGACCAGCGGTCGCACCGCGAGGTCATAGAGGTAGTCGAACGGATGCTTGGCCGTGACGAAGCCGCCGATCAGCGCGGTGAGGGCCATCGCCAGCAGCAGCGTCGGAGAGGCCAAGACGGTGCCGAGGGCGATCCCCGCAAAGCAGAGCGCGGGCGAGAAGCGCAGGCCGAGCCAGAGGCTCCGCCTCTCCTCGTCGCTCAGGCTGCCGTAGCCCTGCATGGTGAGACAGCCGCGTGACCAGGTGAAGACTCGTTCGATCATCCGATCCTCCTAGCGGCGGTCGGCCAGCAGCGAGATGCTGGTCACGCCGTATCTCTGTGTGGCGGTGTCGGCGCGGTCGGAGACGAAGCGGTAGTCGTTCTCGCGGACCTGGGCGACCTCGAAGCCGGCCTCCTCGATCGCCTCCAGGTAGCGCTCGCGTTGCATCGCCCCACCGATGCACGCCGCCCAGAGCGAGGCGTCGCAGGTGATATCTCCGGGGAGCTGCCTGGCGGAGACGATGTCGGCGATCGCCAGCCGCCCGCCCGGGCGCAGCGCTGTCGCGGCGGCGGCGAACACCGCGTGCTTATCGGGGGAGAGGTTGATGACGCCGTTGGAGATCACGCAGTCGATCGAGCCCGGCTCGACCGGCGGCTCCTCGATCCGACCCTCGCGGAACTCCGCATTGGCGATGCCGGCCTGTGCGGCCAGGTCGGTCGCCTTCGCCAGCTGCTCAACCGTCATATCGACGCCGATCACCGAGCCGCCGCTATCCGTTGCGAGCGCTGCCAGGAAGGCATCCGTGCCGGAGCCGCTGCCGAGGTCGAGCACAGTCTCGCCCGCGGCGATCGCAGCCAGATCGTGGAAGTAGCCAACGCCGGCGAAGGAGTCGATCGCCGCCGCCGGGATGCGGTCGAGGTCGGTCGCGGGGTAGCCCAGCTGTTCGGCCAACGGCCGCCCCGTCTCGAAGTGGAACTCGCGGTCGGGATGGAGGGCGACCTCCTGGTACATGCCCTTGACCCGCTCGGTGAGATCGGCGGTGTCGAGCCGGCCTTCGGTCGTTGCCATGCGGTCTTCTCCTCTATGCGTGCTGGCGGTCGTGGGTGTCGGCCAGGCGCCACTCGGGCCAGCCGCCCTCCAGCCGCCGGGCGCTGCGGCCGGCTTCGGTGAGCCGGCGGACCGCCTCGTGGGCGTAGGCGCAGAACGGTCCGCGGCAGTAGGCGACGATCTCCTGGTCGTCGGGAAGCTCGGCCAGATGGCGCTCGAGCTCCTCGAGCGGAATCGACCGCGCGCCCTCGATGTGACCGGCCGCGAACTCCTCCTCGGGCCGCACGTCGACTACGACGACGTCGCCCTGCCGCAGCCGCTCCTGAAGCTCGGCTCGGCCGATCGTCTCCACGTCCTCGCCGAGGTATTCGCGCGCGGCCCGCTCGACCTCCCCGAGGTGGGCGACCGAGGCGTCGCGCAGGGAGAGCCAGAGACTCAGTGCCTCCTCTCCGGCGAACGAGTAGACGACGCGAGTGCCTTCCCGGCTGCGCGTCAACAGTCCTGCGGCGTGCAGCGCCTGCAGGTGCTGAGAGGCGTTTGCGGTCGATTGGTCGCTGGCGCGGGCAAGCTCCTCGACGCTGCGCGGCGCCTGCGCCAGGAGGTCGAGCAGCTCCAGCCGCCGCGGGCTGGAGAACGCCTTGCCCATCACGGCGATCGCCTCGAAGAGGAACTGCTTTGCCGCTTTGGAAGCCATCTTTTGTTATTCAATAGAACTCTTGATAACTTGTCAAGGGCAAGCAGCCAATGCCGACCTCCGGAGGCTCTCGATGTTCTTCCGCCAGCTCCTAAACGACGACACGGCCTGCGCCTCCTACCTGCTGGGCTGCAAGAGCAGGGGCGAGATGGCGGTCGTCGACCCCCATCTCGATCTGGTCGACACCTACGTCGAGCTCGCCGAGGCTCAGGGGGCGCGGATCGCCGCCGTGCTGGAGACCCACGTGCAGGCCGACCACTTCTCGGGAATGGCCGCGCTGGTCGAGCGCACCGGGGCGACTCCCTATCTGCCCGCCGGAGCCGGGGTCGAGTTCGACCACCACCCGCTCTCCGACGGCGACGTCGTCCGGGTCGGCAACACCGAGATCGAGGCGATCTCCACGCCGGGCCATGCCACCGCCCATCACGCCTATCTCGTCACCGACCACGCCCGGGTTGACGATCCATGGATGGTGCTGACGGGCGACGCGCTGCTGGTCGG
>DASVEH010000215.1:0-4041 GCA_036380655.1 Candidatus Limnocylindria bacterium
CGCGCGACGGATGGAGCTGGCTGCTGGAGCGCGGCCTGCTGCCTCTGGAGGCTGCTGCGACGCCGCCCGATCGGCCGGACGCCGTCGCCATCCCCGAGGACGCTCCGATCTTCGGGGACGAGGGGTTCGTCGAGCTGCGCCTGCTGCCGGACTCGCTGGCAGAGGCCACCGACCGGCCACTGCCGATCGCCATCAGCCGCCGATTCGCCGATGGGACCCGATCGGACGTCGGCGACTCGGTCGCCATCGGCTCACTGACGCGCCGGACGGACGTCACCGTGGCCGCGATCGTGGACGCCTTTCCCACCCTCGATCCGGGGCGGCCCTTCGCGCTTGTCGACCTGGGCGGCTACGCCCTCGCCACGTTCGCACGCAACGGCGAGGACCTGTTCGCCGATGAATGGTGGCTGTCGGTGACCGACGAGTCCGCCGCGGTGGCCGCTCTCGGCGAGGATCCCTACTCGGTGGAGGCGCTCGTCAGCCGCGCGGAGCGGACGGCGGAGCTGACCGATGACCCCGTCGCGCTCGGGGTCGTCGGGGCGCTGGCGATCGGCTCGCTGGCTGCCCTCATCGTGGCCGTCATCGGCTTCGTGGTCAGTGCGGTGGTCAGCACCAGGGAGCGACTCGGTGAGTTCGCGCTCCTGCGCGCGCTCGGCCTCTCGACCGGTCAGCTGTCGGCCTGGCTGACCATGGAGAACGCATTCCTGCTCGCCGCCGGGACGGTGGCCGGGACGGGGCTCGGGCTCGTCCTGGCGTGGCTGGTGCTGCCGTTCGTGACCCTCACCGCCGAGGCTCGCGTGGTGGTGCCTCCCGTGCTCATCGAGATCCCATGGCTGGCCATCGGGGTCGTGCATCTCATCGGCGCCGTCGCCCTGGCGGTGGCCGTGGTCGTCATCGGTGGGGTGCTGCGCCGCGTGCCCGTCAGCGGCGTGCTGCGGGCCGGGCAGGACTGAGCCGATGCGCGCCATCGCTTCTCTGCTCAACCGGTACCGGGCCGAGCTGCTGCCGATGCTCCTGCTCGCCCTCGTCGTGGCGGTCACCGCCTTCCTGGCGGCGGTCAGCCCGAGGCTCTTCAACCGCGTCGCCGATGAAGGCCTGCGCCACGACGTCGAGCGCGCCGAATCGGCCGAGCGCAACCTGGAGCTCGGCCAGATCGGGGCCTTGAGCGGGGGTAGCGGCCTTGGGCCGGTGGCCGACATGGCTCGGCGCCTGGAGGCAGAGCTTCCCGACAGCGTGCGCGGCCTGATCGCCGGTCGCTCCTACTACGCGGAGAGTGCGAACTGGACGATCCACGAACCGCCGACGGAGCAGCCGAGCTGGCTCCGCTTCCGTCTTCCCGATGGCGTCGACGACCGCATCACCTACGTCGAGGGACGCCCGCCGACGGGCGACACGACGACCATCCCGGGTCGCCGCGGGACGCTGCCCGGAGAGCCGGAGGACGCGACCGTCTTCGAGGTGGCCCTGTCGACGACCATCGCGGAGACGCTCGGCGTCGGCCTGGGCGACCGTCTCGAGCTCATTCCCGACACCGAGGACGTGCTGGTCGGGCAGTTCAGCAGCCCGGCGCGGGCCGCCGCCGACGTGGTGGGCCTCTACACGGTCGATGATCGCGACGACGAGTTCTGGATGAACGACACGTCGCTCGAGCTTCCGACCGTCATCATCGTCTCGCCAAGCCTGCGGCTGCTGTACGGGACCGCCCTCCTCTCGGCGGACGCCTACCCGGCGCTCATGTCGAAGGGCCTGCCGGCGCGGTACGCCTGGCGCCAGTACATCGACCCGTCGCGGCTCGATGCCGGCATGCTCGACACGCTGACGGCGGACCTCCGGCAGATGCAGACGCAGTACCCGCCGTTCGTCACGACCCTGCGTGACGCGGACGTCACGACCCTGCGGACCTCGCTCCTAGACCTGCTCGATGGGTTCGCCGCGGAGCGCCGCACCGCCGAGGCGGTGCTCGTCACCGCGGCGCTGGGTCCGGCGGCGGTGGCCACCGCGGCCGTTGCGCTGGTGGCCCTGCTGATGGTGCACCGGCGCCGCCGGGCCGTCACGCTCGTCCGTGGACGCGGGGCTTCGCTGGGCCAGCTGCTCGGATCCCACCTGCTCGAGGGGCTCCTGATCGCCACGCCCGCCGCCGCCGCCGCATACCTGGCCGCCGTGCTCGTCGTCGGCGGGCGCCCGACCCCGATGAGCCCGCTGCTCGCGACGATCGTTGCCGGCGCCGCCGCCGGCGTGCTGGTGCTGACGGTGCTGCGCGTGGCGGCCGCCCCGATCCGCGACGTGGAGCGGGAGGCCGCATCGGCGACCCGTCTCAGCCCGCGCCGCCTCGTGTTCGAGGTGCTCGTCATCGTCCTCGCCGCGGGCGGCGCCTTCCTGCTGCGCCAGCGGGGCCTGGCGGGTGGCAGCACCGCGGGGCAGCTCGGCGGCGTGGATCCGCTGCTCGCGGCGGTCCCGGCGCTCATCGGCCTCGCGGTCGGCCTCCTGACGATCCGGCTCTATCCGCTTCCGCTGCGGCTGGCCGGATGGTTCGCCGATGGCTGGCGCGGGATGGTGCCGGCGTTCGGCCTGCGGCGGGCGGCGCGCACCGGCGATGTCGGCAGCCTGCCGCTGGTCGTGCTGCTCGTGACCGTCGCCATCGGCGCGTTCAGCTCCACCATCTTCGTGACCGTCGAGCACGGCCAGTCGGCTGCCGCCTGGCACGAGGTCGGCGCCGACATGGCGATCACTCCCGGAACGCGCCCGTTCCCGGCCGACTTCGACGCCGCCACGCTGCCGGGCGTCGAGGCGGCGGCCCGCATGCATATCGATGCCGCTGCGCTCGGCGGGCGCGGCGGGGTGCGGGTCACCATGCATGCCCTCGACACGCCCGCCTACGCCAGCGTCACGGCGGGCACGGGCGCCGACGCGCGCCTGCCCGGACCGCTGCGCGACCCGCCGAGCGCCGATCAGCCGGTGCCGGCCATCGTGTCCTCGGCGGTCGCCACGAACGGCCCGCGGCCGATCCGGAGGGGCGACGAGGTCGAGATGGTCGTGTCGGGCCGAACGGTCCTCCTGCGGGTGGTGGACGTCCGCGAGGCCTTCCCCGGCATCGATGCCGCCGGACCGTGGCTGGTGGTGCCGCTCGAGTCGCTGCGGTCGGCAATCGGCGACCGGGCCTTCACCGCCAGCGTCATCTTCCTGCGGGCGCCGGGGGCCGGTGCCGCCGAAGTTCAGGCAGCCATGGACGAGGTTCTGCCGGCGACCCGGGTGATCAGCCGTCAGGAGGTCCTCGACGAGCTGCGAACCGGCCCGCTCGTGCGCGGCGTGGCCATCGGGTTCGTGCTGGCGGTGGCGATCGCCCTCGTCTACGCGGCCCTGGCCGTCACGGCCGCCCTGATCCTTGTCGCCGCGGTGCGCAGCCGGGAGACCGCCCATCTGCGGACCCTGGGGTTGACGCCCCGCGGTCTGCTCGCGCTCTCGGTCGTGGAGCATGGGCCCGCCGTGCTGACGGCCACCCTGATCGGGGTGGCCCTGGGGGTCGGGGTCGCCTGGTTCATCGCGCCGGGGCTCGACCTGGCCGGACTGATCGGATCGCCGATCGAGGTCGCGCTGGTCGTGGACGGGTGGGTGGTCGGGCTACTCCTGGTCGCCCTGGTGGTGGTGCTGGCGATCGGGATCGTCCTGTCGACCTGGATCGGACGCCGGGTGAGCCTGGCGGGTGCGACGCGGCAGGGGATCGAATGAGTCTGCGAGGATGAGCGGGTGAGCGGGCCGATGCGCGACCAGCGCGACGAGATCGTCGATCTGCCCGGATCGGCGCCGGTGGAGGCCGGGCCGGCCTTTGCCCCACGCGGGACGCGGCGGCGGCTGTTCGGCGAGGGCTCGCAGATCGCCTGCGACAACCTGGTCAAGATCTACAAGGTCGCCGACCTCGAGGTCGTGGCGCTCCAGGGCCTCGACCTTCTCGTCGAGCCGGCCGAGATGATCGCGATCGTCGGGGCGTCCGGCTCCGGTAAGTCCACGCTGCTCTCCATCCTCGGCGGTCTTGACGTGCCGTCC
>DASVEH010000216.1:0-2258 GCA_036380655.1 Candidatus Limnocylindria bacterium
GCACCGGCGCCTGAATCCACGTCCGATCGAGAGACGCGCCCCTCCCCAGCGGAGCGGGCGCGTTTTCGTGTCCGGCCGCCGTGGCACGATCGCCGATCGCTCGGCATACTGCGCGCTCATGGCCCGACTCCCTGCGCTCGACTGACCGATGCGTCGCTCGCGCGCTCGCCGACCCCAAGCGCCTCTGTGTCCTCGAGCGGCTCGCCGCCGGGGAGCGCAGCGTGAGCGACCTGTCGCGCGAGGTCGGGTGCCAGGTGCCGAACATGAGCCAGCACCTCACGGTGCTGCGCTCGGCGGGCCTGGTGGCCAGCCGCCGCGAGGGAAGCACGGTCTTCTATCGGCTCGTGGACGAACGAGTCCTCGAGGCCTACCGTTTGCTGCAGCAGGTCGCCGGCTGAGTCCGCCGACGAAATTGGAGAGAGGAACCCGATGTCATCCAACGTCCCCGAAGTCACCGACGCCACGTTCGAGACCGACGTGCTCCAGAGTGACAAGCCGGTGGTGGTCGACTTCTGGGCGGAGTGGTGCGGCCCGTGCCGCATGGTCGCCCCCGAGATCGAGAAGCTGGCGGCCAAGTACGCCGGCAGCGTCGAGGTCCGCAAGCTCGACGTCGACGCCAACCCGCAGACCGCCATGCGCTACGGGATCATGAGCATCCCGACCGTCGCGCTATTCGCGCCGGGCGAGGCACCGAAGGCCGCCGTCGGGTTCCGCCCGGCCGAGGCGCTCGAGGAGGCATTCGGCCTGCAGAACATCGGGAACGGCACCGGCGCCTGAATCCACGTCCGATCGAGAGACGCGCCCCTCCCCAGCGGAGCGGGCGCGTTTTCTCTTGTCGCGCGGGTCCCCGTGGCACGATCACCGATCGCTCGGCATACTGCGCGCGCATGGCCCGACCGCCCTCGTCCGACTGACCGATGCGCCGCTCGTTGAACGCGGTCCTCGTCGGGACCTTCACCCTTCGCTTCAGCACGGGCCTGACCGGCGCCCTGCTGGTCTATTACCTCGCCGACCTCGAAGCGTTCGGCGCCGGGCACGACGTGACGGCATTCGAAGTCGGGATGCTGACGGCGGCCTTCTTCCTCGCCGAGCTGATCCTCTCCCCCTTCTTCGGTTTGCTCTCCGACCGCATCGGCTCCCGCCCGGTCATGCAGCTCGGCCCGATCTTCGGCGCCGTGGCGGTGGTGATGACAGCCCTCACTACCGACCTCATCCTGCTCGGCACGACCCGATGGCTGGAGGGCGCGGCGGCGGCCGCCAGCATCCCCTCCATCCTGGGCTACATCGCACTCGCCACCTCCCACGACGAGGGCCTGCGCGGCAGGACGGTGGCCCAGTTCGAGGCGGCCACACTGGCCGGCCTGGGGCTGGGTCTGGTCGCCGCCGGAGGGCTGTGGGCCCTGCTGGATCGCAACGCCTTCTATCTCAACGCGGTGCTGTACGGCGCAAGCTTCCTGATCTACCGATACGGGGTGACCGAGACGCGCGCCGGCCGTGAAGCGCCCACCGGCGACGAGGCCGAGCAGCTGGGTGCCGGCGGGGTGGCGGGCGTCGCGCATGGCGTCGAGCTCGGACGCCTTCGGGGCGTGCTGGCGAGCCCGTCGGTCTGGCTGCTGGCGCCGACCTGGATCGCGGTCAACGCCTTCATCGGCGCCTGGACGAGCCAGTCCATCTTCCAGCTGGTCGACGAGCGCCGGCCTGGCTTCGAGGATCAGCTGCTGATGGGCGGCTTCACGCCCGCCCAGGTCAGCGTCGGCCTGGCGATCGCCCTGCTCGTGTTCTTCGCCGGCCTCTTCTATTGGGGAAACCGATTCAAGCGCTTCCGGCGCACCACGATCATGACCATCGGCGTCGTCGGTGGCATGGCCATGGTCGGCGCCGTCTTCGGCCTGAACCACGGGGCGACCTGGTGGCCGCTCGTGCGCATCGGTCTCGGGCTGGTGGCGGCCGGTGGCCTGTTCGTGCTGGCCGGCGCCACGCCGGCGGCGCTCGGCATGCTCGCCGACATCAGCGAGGAGCACCCGGCCGATCGCGGCGTGATCATGGGCCTCTATTCGGTCTTCCTGGCCGTCGGCCAGGTGGTGGGCTCCCTGGCCGGGGGCGGCGCGGCGGAGTGGATGGGGGTCGACGGCCTGCTGCTCGTGTCGGCGGGTCTGCTGGTGGTCGCCCTGGTGCCGCTGCGCTGGCTGCGCGGCTCGGAGCACCTGGTCGGGTTGCGTCCCGGCGTGGGCGCGTCCGGCGCCCGGATGATCGGCGGC
>DASVEH010000217.1:0-4645 GCA_036380655.1 Candidatus Limnocylindria bacterium
GACGGCGGAACGAGCAGCGGCAAGACATGATCGGCGCCGTGGCCGGCACTCCCGTGCCGGTGGCGCCACCGATCGTCGTGCGGAAGCAGGCGCTCGAGCGCCGCGAGGAGGTCCGTGTCGGAGCCCGCTCCGAGCTCGACCACCACGACCCCTGCCGTCGCGTGCGGGACGAACACCGTGAGGAGCCCGTCACCGGCATCCACCTCCGCCAGGAAGTCCCGGCACGCATCGGTCAGGTCCGTGAGCGCGGGGACGTTCCCGGTCTCGACCGAGAGCTCGCGCGTCAGCATCGGCTCACCAGTTGCGGTCGTTCGAAGTGACGGTCATGGGGCGGCGTAACTGTGCTCGCCGATGAAGAAGAGCCCGGCTCCGATGTAGGTGAACAGCACGCCGACGAAGCCGAGCACGATGAGCCAGGGGGCGAGGCGCTCCCATCGGTCCCGCCGTCCGGCCACGTGCAGGTAGGCGCCGAAGACGAGCCAGGTGGCCGCTGCGGCCAGCTCCTTGGGATCGTTGTTCCAGTACGAACGCCACGCGAGGTTGGCCCACACCGAGCCGAGGACGATGGCGATGGTGAGGATCGGGAAGGCGATGAGCACGGCCCGATGCCCGACGGCGCGGGCCGCCGACGCCGAGGGGAGCATCGGAATGCGATCCCCGCTGCGGTCCTGGCCGATCTCGGCCGCGGCCGCCACGAAGGCCACTCCGCTCACCGCGTACGCGAGCACCGCGGCGCCGACGTGGATCGTGAGGAGGAGAGGCTGCTGGAGGGCCGGGACGAGCGGCTCGATCCGGTCGTCCAGTCCCAGCGCGAAGATGACGAGTCCGGCGGCCAGCAGCGCCGTGAGCGGTGCGAGGCCATCCAGTGCGTGGCCGCGTCCCAGGAGGAGATGGGTGCCGAGGAGCGCTGCGGCAAAGGCGAGGCTGAACTCGTGCAGGTTCGACCACGGCGCATGTCCGACGAGGATCCCGCGCACGACCAGGGCCGCGACCAGCAGGGCCAGGGCGGCCGCGAGACCCATACCCGCCGCGCGGCGAAGGAGCGACGGCCCGCCGGCCTTCGATTGCGTGACGGGCGCGTCGCCGGCGACGATCGGTTGCCGTCCCAGGCCGAGGAGGACGGCGCCGAGCCCCACCGCCGCGGAGGCGAGCAGCACGAGGAGGCTGCCGATCAGGAAGGCGGAGATGAGGCTCGTCATCGGTCGATCCGGTCCTCGTCGACGACCGGGTTCAACCGGTCAACCCAGAAGGGAAGTGCCCGCGACCCCGGTTCGGGTGCCGCATCGGTAGCAGGACGCGTCGCCGGCCGAGAGGGTTGCGCCACAGTTCGTGCAGTCGAGGGAGAGGTCGCGCTCGCAGCTGGTGCAGAAGCGCGCGCCGGCCGGGTATTGGAGCTGGTCGAAGGCGCAGTAGGGGACGCCTCGCGGGTGGTCGGCTGCGTCGCTGCCCGACGGAAGCGCCACCACCGGCTGGGCGGCGTGCCGCTCGGCGATCCCGATCTGGCTGACCCGCAGGTACCCGATCAGCAGCCATAGCAGGTAGAGGCCCAGGAGCCCGAGCAGGACCAGCGGAAAGAAGAACCCGAGGCGGTTCCCCCAGTCGGTCGCCAGCCAGTCGGTGATGTCGCGAATCAGGTCCATGGCGGGCCGATTCTAGCATCGGCTACACTCCGCCGAACACGCCAGCGACCATGCCCATGACACGACCGCGCCTCGATCCACGCCTGCCGCTCAACGAGCTCCACGTGCATCTGGGAGCGGCCGTCACCCCGGCGATCATGTGGGGGATCGCGCATGCCCAGGGCATCCGGCTGCCCACCAAGGACTACTGGGCGTTCCGTGACCTCATCACGGTCGGGCGTCGCCGACGGGGCTTCCAGGCGTACCTCGACCTGTTCCACTGGACCGAGCTGATCCAGTCGAGCCCGATCGCGGTCGAGCGCAGCGTGTACGAGGTGATCGGCGGCGCCTACCGCAAGAACAACGTGACCGGCCTCGAGCTGCGGTTCAACCCGATGAAGCGGAACCGGGGCGGTGAGCAGGACCTCGATCACATCATCGCGGCGGCGGTCCGCGGCATGGACCGCGGCATCCTGGAGTATCCGCAGGTACGCGCCGGGCTCATCTTCTGCCTCGACCGCTCGTTCAGCCGCGAGCTCAACGAGATCATCGCCAGCAAGGCGATCAGCTGGCGGAGCCGAGGCGTCGTCGCCATCGACATCGCCGGCCCGGTGACCGAGGGCTTCCGCCTGGCCGATTACGCCGAGATCTATGCCGAGTGCCGCCGCGCCGGCCTCGGCCTGACCGTGCATGCCGGCGAGACGGGCGGGGCCGACGAGGTCCGCGAGGCGCTCGAGGCGCTCGAGCCCGATCGCATCGGCCACGGCGTCCGCAGCGCCGAGGACCCGAGGGTGCTCGGAATGCTGCGCGAGCGCGGCACGGTGCTCGAGGTCTGTCCCAGCTCGAACCTCAACACCGGCGTGCTGCGCGGCATCGGCGAGGTGCGGCGGGTGGTGCGCGCCCTCGCCGAGAACGACGTCCGATTCACGGTCAGCACCGACGGCCCCGAGATGCTGCGAACCTACCTCCGCGACGAGCTGAACCTGCTTCTGCGCCACGGGATCCTCTCGATGGAGGAGGTGCGGCAGGCGCTCGAGGTCGGCTCTCGAGCCAGCTTCCTGGATCGCGCGCCGACCATCGAGACCTCGGTCGGCGGCCGCACCGAGGCGGGCTCGGACGATGCGGCGATCCCCGTCGAGGTCGGCAGCTAGGCCCATATACTTCGGCCGTGTCATCCATCTGGCGACCGGTCCGCGAGCGCGCCCCGCAGCGGAGCCTGATGGTCGTCGTCGCCCACCCCGGCGACGAGGCCTTCGGCTTCGGCGGCGCCATCGCGAGTGCCGCCGCCGGCGGAGCGTATGTTGTGGTCGTGTGCGTCACGCGAGGCTGGTTCGACGCGCGCCTGGCGGTCGCCTCGCCACTTCCCGGCGGCAAGAACCGCGACGTCAAGACCGATGCCATCAACTGGCGCAACATCGATACCGTTCGCGAGGACGAGCTGCGCCGATCGGTGGCCCTGCTGGGCGTGCGCGTGGTCCGCATGCTCGACTACGCCGAGGGTGACCTCGATCGAGAGGACTTCGACCACCTCGTGGGGCGCATCGTGGAGCCGATCCGCATGCATCGGCCCGAGGTGATCCTCTCCTTCGGGCCGGACGGCGTCACCGGCGACACGGACCACGTCGTCGTCTCGCGCGCCGTTCGCGCGGCGTACGACCGCGCCGCCGAGCCGCTCGCGTACGAGGATGACCTGGAGGAGGACCAGGTCGCCTGGCGGGCGGCCAAGCTTTACGACCTGGTCGTCCCCCCGAGCGCGCTGGCGGCCCTCGGCGACCGACTCCCGGCTGAAGGGTACGGGTCGCCGGCGGAGGCGACCGTCGCCCTCGAGCTCGGCGAGCTGGCCCAGCTCAAGCTGGCCGCCATCAGCCGTCACGTTTCCCAGACCGGGTCGGCGGGGCCCTTCCACGACTGGGGCTCCGAACGGCGCGACGCCTGGCTGGGGACCGAGCACTATCGGCTCGCGGCGTCCGCCCTGCCGACCCCGGTGGGCGGGGAGCAGTCCCTCTTCGACGGGCTCGCCTAGCCACGGCGAGTTTCACCGTGGCCATCCATTCGCCGCGCCAGTGACCGATACCAGTCGCGTCCTGCATGGGTGGCCGGAACCCGCATGACTCGACGCTCGCGCGGCAGCCAGCCTGGCATCGGCGACCGCCTCAACATCGGTTGCATGAAGGCCGGTCGATCCTCTGTTAGGCTCAGGAGGCCGCACGGTCCCGCATGAAGGAGTTCCCGAGCCGCCCATGTCCAGCCAGCTGACAGACGAGAACATCCTCGCCGCCCTCGGCGGGGTGAAGGATCCCGAGATCGGGCGCGATCTCGTGTCGCTCGGGATGGTGAAGAACGTGAACATCGACGGCAGCGTCGTCGACCTGACCGTCGAGCTCACCACGCCCGCATGCCCGCTCAAGGCCACCATCGAGAGCGATATCGGCGATGCATTGAGCGCCCTGGGGGCGACGACCGTGCGCGTCGACTGGGCGAGCAATGTCAAGCGCAGCTTCGGCGGGCCTGCCGCCGACCTCATTCCCGGGGTGCGGAACACGATCGCGGTGGCGTCCGGCAAGGGCGGGGTCGGCAAGTCGACGGTGGCGGTCAACCTGGCGGTGAGCCTGGCGCGCGACGGCGCGAAGGTCGGCCTGCTCGACGCCGACATCACCGGTCCGAACGTGCCGCTCATGATGGGCACCCAGGGTGCCCACGTGACAGGCAACGGCGGGCGCCCGAACCCCGTCATCAGCCATGGCGTTCAGATGATGAGCATCCAGTACTTCCTCCAGGCCGATGCGCCCGTCATCTGGCGCGGTCCGCTCATCCACAGCGCCATCGCCCAGTTCCTGCGCGACGTCGAGTGGGGCGAGCTCGACTACCTCGTCATCGACCTGCCTCCGGGGACCGGCGACGCGGCGCTCAGCCTCAGCCAGCTCATCCCGCTGACCGGCGCGGTGATCGTCACCACGCCGCAGGAGGTCAGCCTCCTCGACGCGCGCAAGGCGGTCGCCATGTTCAACAAGGTGAACGTGCGGACC
>DASVEH010000218.1:0-2595 GCA_036380655.1 Candidatus Limnocylindria bacterium
GGTGGGCACGATCCCCGCACCCAGCGCGACCGCGCCCCCGCTGCCGGACGGCGCCGCCCTCTCGATCCCGGATCTCAGCCCGATCGTCACCCCCAACAACGCGTTCTACCGGATCGATACTGCCCTCCTCGTTCCGCGGCCCGAGCTCTCGACCTGGCGGCTGCGCATGAGCGGCATGGTCGCGCGGCCGTTCGAGCTGACCTACGACGAGCTCGTCGCGATGCCTCTCCACGAGCAGTACGTGACCATTGCGTGCGTCAGCAACGAGGTGGGTGGCGACCTCGTCGGCAACGCGCTCTGGACCGGCGTCCGCCTCAAGGAGCTGCTCGAGCAGGCAGGGGTCGATCCGAACGCGACCCAGATCGTCGGTCGCGCGGTCGACGGCTTCACGGCCGGTTTCCCGACCGCCTGGGCGCTGGCCGACGATCGCGAGGCGCTCGTGGCCGTCGCCATGAACGGGGAGCCGCTGCCGGCCGAGCACGGGTTCCCCGCTCGCCTGATCGTGCCCGGCCTGTACGGCTACGTCAGCGCCACGAAATGGCTGACCGAGATCGAGCTGACGACGCTCGATGGGTTCGACGCGTACTGGGTCCCCCTCGGCTGGTCGAAGCAGGCGCCGATCCTGACCCAGTCGCGGATCGACGTGCCACGGGACGGCGCAGAGGTGAGCGCCGGCGCCGTTGCGATCGCCGGCGTGGCCTGGGCGCCGGATCGCGGGATCGCCGGCGTCGAGGTGCAGGTCGACGAGGGGGACTGGGAGCCGGCCGAGCTGAGTGCCCCGATCTCGGACGCCACATGGGTCCAGTTCGTTCGCCGCTGGGACGCGACCTCCGGCGAGCATGTCATCCGGGTGCGGGCCATCGATGGCAGCGGTGACGTCCAGACCGACGAGAGCACGTCGCCCGCGCCGGACGGGGCTCGCGGCCACCACGCGATCGGGGTGACCGTCTCCTAGAGTACGCCCGGGGGGAGGACCTTCGGTTCATGGCCCGATGGTCCTTTGGATGGTGTCCTGTGCTCGATGACCACCGCTTCCCGCCGACGCGGGCACCTTCCTCCGCCCGACGCCCCGGGCCGGCTCCTCTTCATCCGAACCGTGGCCGTGCTGGCGCTCGTCGCGACGACCGGCTACCTCGTATGGCGCGCCACTTCGACGGTGAACGTGGATGCCTGGTACCTGTCGCTGCCGATGCTCGTCTTCGAGGTGCATGCGGCGCTCGGCCTGGGCCTGTTCACCTTCAGCCTCTGGGATGTCGATGTCCGCCCTCGCCGGCGGGCCCTCGACCGCCTGCCGAGCGTGGCGGTCCTGATCCCGACCTACAACGAAGGCCACGAGATCCTGGTGCCCACCATCGCGGCCGCCGTGGCCCTGGAGCCGGTGCACGAGACCTGGGTCCTCGACGATGGCGAGCGCCCGGAGATCGCGGAGCTGGCGGCGGCCCTCGGCGCGCGATACCTGGCACGTCCCACCCACGAGCATGCCAAGGCCGGCAACGTGAACCACGCACTCGGCGTCGTGGACGCCGAGATCCTGGCGATCCTCGATGCGGATCACGTGGCCGCCCCGGAGTTCCTGCGCGCCACCCTGGGCTACTTTGCCGACGACCGCGTCGCCCTGGTCCAGACCCCGCAGGACTTCTACAACGTCACCAGCTTCGAGCACGGACGCGGCCTCGCCTACGGGGAGCCGTTCCACGAGCAGACCCTCTTCTACCGGCTCCTTCAGCCGGGCAAGAACCGATGGAACGCGGCCTTCTGGTGTGGCACGAACGCCCTCGTCCGCACCGCGGCGCTGCGCGAGGTCGGTGGCGCGGCCACCGACACGATCACGGAGGACATCCACACCACCATCCGGCTCCACCGGGCAGGCTGGAAGACCGTCTACCACAACGAGGTGCTCGCCCGCGGCCTGGCGGCCGACGATGCGGCGCAGTACCAGCTGCAGCGGAACCGGTGGGGGACCGGAGCGATGCAGGTGCTGCGGGTCGAGAACCCGCTGACCGTCCCGGGTCTCACCTTCGGCCAGCGGCTCGGCTACGCCTCGACGCTGCTCGGCTGGTTCGATTCCTGGCGGACGCTCGCATTCCTCGCGCTCCCGCCGCTGGTGCTGATCTCCGGGCAGATCCCGATCATCGCCGATGGGCTGACCTTCGCCACCTTCTTCGCCGCCACGTACGGCCTTCAGCAGGCGGCGCTCTTCCTGCTCGGGCGTGGCGCCTACCGCCCCGTGCTGTCGATCGTCTTCGACCTCGTCCGGATGTCGCCGAACTTCATGGCCACGCTGACCCTGTTCACGTCGCGGACGCCCCGCTTCCTGGTGACGCCGAAGGGCCGGATGGCCGCGAACCGCGGGCGGGTCGAGGCGCCCGTCATGCTGCGCGCGTCTCTCGGAGCTTCGTTCGTCGGCGCCGCGATCTACGTGCTGCACCTCCTCGGCGTGATCACGATCCCGTACGCATCGGAGTGGGCGGCGGCAGGGGCCTTCTTCTGGCTCGTCGTCAATGCCGGCCTCGTGTGGATCGCCATGCGCCGCGTTCGCTCGCTGCGCTTCGCCGCCGAGCGCCGCAGCGCGGTGCGGTTCGCGGTCGACATCCC
>DASVEH010000219.1:0-2518 GCA_036380655.1 Candidatus Limnocylindria bacterium
GCTCGAACTCGAGCGGGAGGTCGGGGCGGCGCTCCAGCTCCAAGTAGTCGACGACGGTGGCGCCTTCGCAGGCGATGGCCCGACGGAGCTCGGCGTCGGCGACCAGGGCGAGGACCCCCTCGCTGCAGGAGGCAAGCTCGCTGACCACCGCGGCGGGAGCGTTGGTGCTCGTGATCTGGACGCGCCGCCGCCGCTCCTCGACATCTGTCGCGGCCGGCGGCCAGCTCTCGAGCTCGCCCGAGAGCTCGGCTTCGAAGCGGCCCCACCACTCCTCTGCCACCTCGGCGCTCGCCGGGAGCCGGCGGGGGTAGAGCTCGCGCAGCACGACGCGCGGCTCGATCGCGCCGTTCCAGCGGTTGACCTCGAGGCGCACGGTCGCGTCGACCGGATCGTCCGCCCCGACCGGGAGCTTGGCCCGCCCGAACACGACGCCGAGCGCCCGGTGGGCTCCGCTGTGGAGGCTGAAGCGCGCGTGCTTGCCCTCGCCCATCGGCCGCACGTCGCGCACGTGGGCGGAGGGGACCAGGAGGCGAACCCCGGGGTTGCCCATCCCGAACGGGGCGAGACGGGAGATCTCCTCCGCGAGCTCGAGCCCCAGGCTTGCGCCGCCCACCATCGCGTCGACCCGCTCGGTGCGCTTCAGGTCCTCGGGCCCGAGCATCGCGGCGGCGTGCGCCGCGAAAGCCTCGCGGAACGCGTCGAGGTTCCCGGCCCGCAGCTCAAGCCCCGCGGCCGCCCTGTGACCGCCGAACCGCTCCAGGTGCTCGCCGCATGCCGTCAGGGCGCCGAGCAGATCGAAGCCGGGGATGCTGCGTCCCGAGCCGCGCCCGTTGCCCTCCCCATCGAGCGAGATCACGATCGCCGGCCGGTGGTGGCGCTCGACGAGGCGCGAGGCGACGATCCCGACCACACCGGGGTGCCAACCCTCGCCGGCGACGACGATCGCCGGCGCCTCCCTCAGGTGCTCGGGCAGCGCCCGGCGCGCGGTCTCCGCGGCGCCATCCACCTCCCGCTCGGTCGCCCGCCGCTCGCTGTTGGCCCGGCTCAGCTCCGCGGCTATCTCGGCGGCACGATGATCGTCGTCGGTCAAGAAGAGCTCGACGCCGGCATCTGCACGGTAGAGACGGCCGGCGGCGTTGATCCGCGGCGCGAGTTTGAACGCCAGATCGCCCTCGTCCAGCCGGGTTGGCTCGCATCGGGCAGCGTCGAGCAACGCACGCATGCCTGGTCGCCTTGCCCGCCGCGCCTCTTCCAGACCCCGCCTCACCAACGATCTGTTCTCACCAACGAGGGGAACCAAATCGGCCACCGTCGCGAGCGCGACCAGGTCCAAGTCCGCGTCGGGGTCGGATGAGGCGCGCAACGCTGAAGCAAGCTTCCAGGCCACGGCGGTCCCACAGAGGTCGGCGAACGGGTACCCGTCGATGGCCGGATGCAGGATCGGACAGTCCGGCAGCTCGGCTCCAGGCTGGTGGTGGTCCGTAACCACGACCTCCATTCCGAGCTTGCGCGCAAGCGCCACCTCGGTGACCGAGGTGATGCCGCAGTCCACGGTGATCAGCAGCGACGTTCCCCGCTGCGCGAGCCGCTCGACGTTCTCGGCGCTCAGCCCGTAGCCGTCGCCCACCCGGTCGGGGATCAGCCAGTCGCACTCGGCGCCAAGCTCGCGCAGGGCGCTGACCGCGATCGTCGTCGCGCAGACGCCGTCGACGTCGAAGTCGCCATGGACGGCGATACGGCGCCCCGCGGCGATCGCCCCCAGCACCAGCTCGACCACGCGGCTCATCGACTCGAACCGGCCCGGGTCGTGCGACTCGTCCGCGGCGAGGAAGGCGCGCGCCTCCTCGGGAGTGCGATGGCCCCGCCGGACCAGGGTGATCGCGACCGGCTCGCTCAGCCCCAGCTCCTCGGCCAGGGTCCGCGCCTCCGCGTAGGAATAGGGCTCAGCCCTGTATGCGCCGATGGTTTCCGCCACATAGCCAACGTAGGAGGCGGAGCGGCGGAACCGGAGCGCTCGGAGGGTCGCAAACTGCAGGGAGCCCTGGCACCGCCGCATGTCGGTTGAGCTCAGGCCTGCTGCTCGTGCTGCTCGGCCCGGACGCCGATCGCGTAGACCGCGGCGATCCCGATCACCGAGCCGGGGATCGCGATCAGCGCGGTGCCGACGTCGGTCGTGCCGAGCCCGGAGCCTGAGGCGATCTCCACGGCCGCGCCGAAGATGACGGCCCCGATCGTGGAGCCGAGCAGGGCGCCGACGATGCCCTGCCAGAAGCGGTCCGGCAGGAAGACCGTGAAGTGCCAGATCGCGAGTCCCATCGTGAACCAGACAAGCAGCGCCATCTACCTCTTCCTCCCGTGCTTGCGCTGCTGGCGCCGGCGCTCGCGGCGCTGCTGAGCGCGCCGTTGACGCTCGGCCTCGGCCGGGTCGAGCGGCACCGGCGGCTCGCCCTCGTCGAGCACGCCCGCGCCGTCCCCGTCGACCGGCTGCTCGGCAGTCGCCACGGCGCCCTCGGCACGG
>DASVEH010000220.1:0-4551 GCA_036380655.1 Candidatus Limnocylindria bacterium
CGAACTGGCCCAGCCCGCCCGCGCCGATGACGAGCACGCGCGCCCCCGGCAGCAGCCAGGGCTCCGCGCGACGCACGGCACGGTAGGGGGTGATCCCGGCGTCGGCCAGGGGGGCGGCGTGGACCGGATCCAGGCCGGCGAGTGGCACCAGGTGGCGAGGGTGAGGAACGAGGATCGCCTCGGCATAGCCGCCGTCGGCCTGAAAGCCCGGCGCGACGGAGCGCTCGCAGCGCTGCTCCGCCCCTCCCGTGCACTCGCGGCACGTCCCGCATCCCCAGGCGCCGTGGACCACGACGGCCTGGCCGACCGGCGGCGCATCCTCCACGCCGCCCCCCATCGCGTCGACCCAGCCAGCCACCTCGTGGCCGAGGGTGACCGGGAGCTCGACCCTGGTCTGGATGCCATCGACGACGTGGAGGTCGGTGTGGCACACGCCGCAGCCGGCCACCCGGATCCGGATCTCGGTGCCCGTCGGCTCGGGAAGCGCCACGTCCTCGGCGCGAAGTGGCTCGCCGACCGCGTGGAGGCGTACGGCGCGCATCGGACGAAGGGTCAGGAGGTGGTCGAGGCGTCCTCGGCGGCGGCCGGGATCGGCTCGGAGAGCGCACGCACGGCCTGGTCGACGAGCGCATCGGCCTCGACCCGCTCGATGATGGACCGGATGAACCCGTCGCGGTCGACGGCCAGCGCGATCGGTTGCGCGACGTTGACGTTCTCTCCGTCGGCGACGGTCTCGATGCCGAGCATCTCGACGGCGCTGCGCCGCTCGTCGCTGAGCAGCAGGAAGGGCAGCTCGTGCTTCGTGGCGAATGCCGTCTGCTGCTGCTCGGAGTCGCAGCTGATGGCGACCACCGAGATGCCGGCCTGGTGGAGCCGCTCGTGCCCGTTGGACAGCGCCTCGATAGCGTTCAGCCCTCGGCGTCGTCCGGCGCCGGACAGCGTTGGACCGCCGAAGAAGAGGATCAGCGACGGCTGCTTCGTGACGTTGCTGCGAAGGTTCAGGAGGTAGCCATCGGTGGCACGCAGGCCGACCGACGGCAGCGGGTCGCCCACCGCCAGCTTCATGCTCATGCGCCGATTGTAGCGGCGCCCAGCTGCACGCTGCCGCCGGACCGATGGGCAAGCCCGTCGCGCTCCAGGCCATCCAGGATGCGCTCCCAGGCGTCCTCGGCCAGGACCGGACCGATCCGTCGATCGTCGCGCGCCAGGTCCGCGCGCAGCCGCCGCGCGTCGCGCCGATGGCCCTCGGCCGACGAGAGGATGCGCAGCACCGCGCCGCGATAGGCGCGGTCCGAGCCGCGCAGGCGAGGCTGTCGCGCGACGGCCACCGTGACCGGGGTTCCACGCGACGGGCAGGCGGCGGCGATCGGGCAGGCGTCGCAGCGCGGGTCGCGCGCGCGGCAGACCGCCGCGCCGAACTCCATCGTCGCGTGCGTCCAGGCGGCGACTAGGATGCCCCGGCCCGGTGCCGCCAGTGCATCCGAGATGGACTGCAGCCGTCGCGGATCGTCGGGACCGCCGAGGCGGCGGAGGATCCAGCGACGAACGTTGGTATCGACCACTCCCACCGGGAGGTCGAAGGCAAGCGACGCGACGGCGCGGGCGGTGTACGGGCCGATTCCCGGCAGCCGTCGAAGGCCGGCGACGTCGCGCGGCCATCCACCGAGCGCGACGCTTGCCGCGGCCCGCTGCAGGGCCAGCGCGCGCCGGTTGTACCCGAGCCCGCTCCATTCGGCGAGCACCGTGGCCGGCGCCGCGGAAGCCAGCGACTCGACGGTCGGGAACCGCTCGATGAAGCGCGGGAACCGCTCCGCGACGCGCGATGCCTGGGTCTGCTGGAGCATCACCTCGCTGACCAGCACGTGATACGGGTCCCGAGTGCCGCGCCACGGGAAGTCGCGGTGATCGGCCGCATACCACCCGAGCAGGCCGCGGCGCAGCCTGCGAATCGTCCGTGGATCGAGGATGCCGGCCACGCGTCGCAGGGTAGCGTTCGAGACCCCGGGGCGCATCGGCTTCGCATCGGTGCGCTACCGTTGCGGGCCATGAGCTACCGACTCCTCTGCCTCGATGCGGGCTTCACGATCCTCTCGCCACGCCACTCGCTCGCGGATGCGCTGTCCGGCGTGTTGGCGGCCGACGGCCACGAGATCACCGAGGAGGAGCTTCACGCCCGCTGGGAGGAGGCAGATCGGTGGTTCTGGGACGAGTACCACCGGCCGGGGAACGACACCTGGAGCGATGACGGCAGGATCGAGGAATACTGGCGCCGCTACCACGGCATGATGCTCGAGCGGCTGGGCGTCGATGCCCGTCGGGAGGTGCTCGACCGCATCCTGGCCAGCCAGTTCGCGGCCGACGCCTGGGAGCTCTACCCCGACGTCGAGCCGATGCTGGAAGCGGTGCGCGCGACGGACGGCGTCACGGTCGGGATCGTCAGCGACTGGGGCTCCAACCTGCGCTCGATCATCACGCAGCTCGAGCTCGACCAGTACCTGGACTTCGTCCTGCCCTCTGGCTCGGTGGGAGTGGCGAAGCCGAACCCCGCCTTCTTCCGCATGGCCCTCGAGCATGCCGGCGTCGCTGCCGGGGAGGCGCTGATGGTCGGCGACTCGTATCGTGCCGATGTGCGCGGCGCCTGGAGCGCCGGCATGGACGCGGCGTGGCTGGACCGGCACGAGGGCTTGCGCATCACGCCGGCAGGCGAGCCGGTTCCGACGGACGTGCGCATCATCCGCTCGCTCGATGAGCTCCCCGACATCGTGCGAGCCGGCGGGCCGCTTCCCCGGGGCGAGGTGCTCGCGGCCGATCCGTCGGCCACTGCCTGAAGGGCCGCAACGTGACCAGCCGACCGTCCTCCGAGATCGTCGTCGACAAGTTCGGCGGATCGGTGCTGCGCCGTCCGGAGGACATCGCCGCCGCGGTCGACGTGGTCGCCCGCCAGCGGGCCGCCGGCCTGCGCCCGGTGGTTGTAGTGAGCGCGTTCGAGGGCGTCACCGACACGATCCTGGGCGCCGCCCGCGTCCTGCTGCCCGACCGCGGGGATTCGCTGCGCGAGCCCGGCCAGGCCGCGGATTCGGGCCTGGCCCGCGAGACCGACCGGGCGCTGGCCACCGGAGAGGCGTTGTCGGCCGCCCTTTTCGCGCTCGGGCTGCAGGGCCGCCACATCCCGGCTCGATCGTTCTCGGGCGCCGAGGCGGGGATCCGCACCGCGGCCGCCCATCTCGGCGCGGAGGTCCGACGAGTGCTCGCACGGCCGTTGCGAGCCGCCCTCAACGAGGGCCTGGTTCCGGTCGTTGCCGGCTTCCAGGGAATCGGCACGCACGGCGAGCTCACGACGCTCGGCCGGGGCGGGACCGACCTCTCGGCCGTGGCGCTGGCGGTGGCGCTCCGCGCCGATCGGTGCGAGCTTTTCAAGGACGTCGGCGGGGTGCTCGAGGCGGACCCGCACCTCGTCCCCGCCGCGCGCTTCCTGCCGTTCGTGGATGCGCTGCAGCTCGAGCTGCTGGCGGAGATGGGGGCGGAGGTCGTCCACCCGGTCGCGGTGCGGCGCGCCCGTCGCGGCAGGCTGCGCCTGGTCGTCCGCGCGCTCGAGGACGAGTCGCCGCAGACCATCGTGCGCCCGTCCTCGCGCGAGGACGATGGCGTCCTGATGCTCGCGGTGGACCGGAAGGAGCGCGTGGCGCGCATCAGCCTCGTCGGTCCGGCCTCGATGACGCCCGAGGTGCTCCCGGTCCCCGCTCACGGGGAGGGCTCGTTCGACGAGGGCGGCCTGCGGGTCGTGTGGGCCGAGGTGCCGGTCGGGTCGGCGTCGTCGGCCGCACAGGCGGTGCACGCGTCGTTCATGTCGCCCGCTGCCGTCAGGGAGACCTGAGGCGAACCTCGGCGCTCGACGGTGGCATGCAGGTGCCGCTCTGCGGGGGCATCTCGGCGAGGGCCGGGCTGAGGTGGGTCTGGCGGACGATCTCCCCGCCACGCGTGAAGACGACCGTCACGGCATCGTCGCGGAGCGCGTGCGTCCAGCCGTATCCGTAGGTCCTCTCGACCAGGTCCGCCGGCGTGCCGGGCGGGAAGAGACACACGCGTGACCACTCGAAATCGGTGACGTCCGCGAGGTTGATGACCCCGCCGTCGGCGCGTGTCGCGGCCTCCTCGATGTCGTCGCCGAGGGCATCGTCGACGGAGACCCCGAAGGTGCGGACGCCGATCGTGATCAATGCAAGCACGGCGAGGGCGGCGACGGCGATGCCGATGGTCCGCAGCATCGGCTTGACCATCCGCTCCCCGTCGTCGGGATCGACACGGGCGACCATGCCGGCATCATATGCCGACCGCGAAGCTCCGAGCTCCCTACCCGACCGCCTCGTGCTCCGATGCGGTGCGGCCGCCGAGCTGGAGCAGGACGGCCGCGAGGAGGATCAGCGCGCCGCCCACCAGCTGCAGGGCGGCGGGCTGCTCGTTCAGCAGCCACGCCGCCAGCCCGACTCCGATGACCGGCTCCAGGGTGGCGAGGATTGCGGCCCGAGGAGCGCCGAGCAGCCGGATGCCGGT
>DASVEH010000221.1:0-4697 GCA_036380655.1 Candidatus Limnocylindria bacterium
GCGACCACGCTCGGCAGCCCGGTCGACGGCACGAGCAGCAGCGGACCGCCGCGCATCCCGGCGACCGGACCGGCCGCCAGGCCATCGGGGAACGAGGTCCCCGACGCGACATAGACGGTGCCGACGCTGTTCGCCGCGAAGCTCTTCGAGCTGAGGCTCACGGCCGTCGCGTAGCGGTCGACGCCGGAGATGCGCTGCACCGAGGACGCATAGGCCGCGAGCTGCGCCCTCACCGAATCACTCACCGCACCGGGGCCGCCCATCACGATGATCGTGTCGGGGTTGAGCCGATCGAGCGCCGCGCGCGTCGCGTCGGGCAGGGAGTTGGCCGCGACGAGCAGGATCGGCGCCTTGGCACGGGCCGCGGCGGCGCCGGCGGCGAGGGCATCCGGGTAGTTGCTGCCGGTGGCCACGTAGACCACCGACGCGCCGGACGGCGCGACGGCGCTGCTGATGGCCGCCGCGGTGGCGTACCGATCGGCTCCGGAGATGCGGGTCACGCTGCCGGCCGTATAGCCGTCCAGCGTGCCCTCCACCTTCGACGACACGGCGCCGGTCCCACCCAGGATGACGATCCGTCCGGGCTTCAGGCGCGCGAGCTCGTTGGCCGTGGCGGTTGGGACGAATCCCGGAGCGGTCAGGAGGAGCGGGCCATTCGCGATCCTGGCGGCCGGCGCGCCGGCGAGGGCATCGGGATACGAGGCGCCGGTGGCCACATAGACGACGGGCACGCCCGGCTTGAAGGCCGAGCCGCTCACCGCCGCCGCCGTGGCGTACCGATCAGCCCCGGCGAGGCGCGGCGCGCTCTTGCCGGTGGTGAACTTCCAGGATGTGGCGCCGAGTGAGGCGCCGACCGAGTCCTTGATGCCGCTGGTCAGGTGAACCGAGTACTGCGCCTCGGCCGCGAGTGGCGCGCTCGGCCGCAGCGACGCGCGACGGGTCGACGAGGCATAGCTCACCGTCGCCCCGACCACCGAGCCGGCCGCGTTCTTGAGGACGACGGTGCTGTTGCTCACGCCGCTGACCGGCTCACTGAAGGTGGCGGTGATCGAGGCGCCGTCGTAGCTGACGCCCACGGAGTTGGCGGCCGGGGAGCGTCCGACGACGGCCGGCGCCACGTTGTCGACGAACGTCGGGGTGACCGAGTAGGCATTGCGGTTGCCGTTTGGGTAGTAGTTGGTGATGCGGATCAGGATGCGGGTCGGGCCGCTCACGCCGACCGAGGCGAGCTCCGTCCCCGACTCCCAGACCGCGTCGACGCGCTTCAGGAGCGTGCCGGAGGTGTTGTAGAGCTCGACGATCGGGTCGACGGGCAGCGTGCTGCGGTTCCACGGATAGCTGCGCGAGTCGACGATCCCGGTGACCCGGGCGTCGAGGCGGCCGGCGCGCGGCACGTCAACGGCGAAGACGTCGACATCGCCGGCGGGATGGATCGAGGGGCGCGTTGCGCTGCCGAGCGGGATCGTCCGGGCGGAGCTGAGCGAGTTGTTGGCCTCGCGGGAGTCGCCGGTCGACGGGGAGGGCGCCGCAACGGTGCCCCCGAGCGCGCGGTAGGCGTTGACGCGACCACGGCCGTACCGGATATCGGTCCCCGCATAGCCCAGGTCGTCGACCGTGCTCTGCAGCCGGCCGACCACCTGGGACGGTGTCCAGCCGGGGTTGCGACCACGGATCAGGGCGACGACGCCCGCCACGTTCGGCGTGGCGAAGCTGGTGCCGCTGATGTAGGTGTGATCGCCCCAGGAGTCGTGGTCGGCGTACGTGCAGACGGTGCAGTTGGTGGTCTGGACCGATGCGCCCGGGGCGCTGACGTCGACCTTGTCGCCGTAGCTCGACCAGTGCGCGAACTCGTCGTTGACCTGGGTGGCGCTGACGCTGATGACGTTCCCGAAGCTGGCCGGGAAGAAGCGCTCCTGGCGGCCGTTGTTGCCGGCAGCCGCGACGAGCACGGCGCCCTTGTTCCAGGCGTAGTTGATGGCGTCCTGCACGTACTGCGAGCTGGGGAAGCCGCCGACGCTCATGTTGATGACGGTGGCGCCGTGGTTGGCGGCCCAGATGATCCCGGAGGTGAGGTCCGCGGTGTCGCCGCTGCCCTCGCGGGTCATCGTCTTGACCGGAAGGATCTTGTCCTTCCAGCTGATGCCGGCAATGCCGTATCCGTCGTTCGCGTTGGCGGCGATGATGCCGGCCACCCAGGTGCCGTGGCCGTTGTCGTCGGCGGCATTGGAGTCGTTGTTGACGAAGTCGTAGCCGGACAGGACGCGGCCCTGGAGATCCCGATGATTGGCCTGCACGCCAGTATCGAGGACGGCGACGATGCCAGAGCCACCCTTGGAGAGGGCCCACGCGTCGCGGACCCGCATCTGGTCGAGCGAGTACTGGCCCGCGGTCTTGGGATCGTTCACCGCCACCGCGGCGACCGTCGCGTCCTCGGCGAGCTCGACGACGTAGTTCGGCTCCGCGTAGGCGACGGCCGGGTCGGCTCGCAGCTCGGCGAGCACGTCGGCGACTGCACGCCCCTCGGTCGAGAGGACGGAGGGATGCCCCTGGCCGGCTGCCCCGAGCTCGGCCACGACGGCCAGCCCGCGTGCCCGTGCGACCTCGGGCCCTCGGCCGCTGTCGCGCCACTTCACGACGACCTCGCCGGGCACGACCTCGCCGGCGCGGGTGCTCTCCTGCGGCTCGGAGGGGTCGGGCTGGCCCGCGGCGACCGGCAGGGCGGTGCCGAGCAGGACGAGGAGGGCCAGGAGGGTTGAGAGGGCTCGAGACACGCTTGGTGGGCTCCGGTGTGGTTCGCTGGGGCGGGGAGCCACGGCCGGTGGTGCCCCGAAAGGTGCACACACCGTACGAGCGCAGGCCCGTGCGGACGACCGGACCATCGTCTCGCTGTCGACCCGGACCCATGGGCCAGGTCAGCCTGTGGCGAGGAGCTCCAGCAGGCGAGGCGTTGCCGCCGCCACCGCCCGGCCGCGGTGGCTCAACCGATCCTTTTCCGACTCGGGAAGCTCGGCGGTGGTCCTCCCCTCGGGGAGGAGGAAGATCGGGTCGTAGCCGAACCCGCCGGCCCCGCGCCGCTCGCGGGCCACCGAACCCTCGACGACGCCCGAGAAGATCTCGACCCGCGGGCCGGACGCATCGGGGATGCCGATCGCCAGGGCACACACCATGCGCGCTCGGCGATCGTAGGCATCGCCGACCGCCTCGAGCAGCCGATCGGCGTTCCGTCCACCGCCCCAGCGTGCGCTTCGCACGCCAGGCCCCCAGTCGAGCGCGGCGACCTCGATGCCCGAGTCATCGGCCAGCGAAAGGAGTCCCGAGGCACGGGCGTAGGCTTCGGCCTTGTCGCGCGCGTTGTCGGCATAGGTCGCGTGCGGCTCCGCGACGTCGAGGGCGAGGCCGACCTCGTCGGGCGTGACGATCTCCGCCGGCAGGTGCGCCAGCAGGCGACGGAACTCGGCCTGCTTGCCGGAGTTCGTGGTGGCGACGAGGAGGCGGATCACTCCCCGGGCGGAGCTTCGATCGCGGCGCGCTGAAGCGCGAACAGCTGGCGGATGCCGGCCGCGGCCAGATCGACCATCTGGTCCATCTGCTGGCGGGTGAAGGCGCCGTGCTCCGCCGTGCCCTGCACCTCGATGAGGCGGTCGTCATCGGTCATGACCACGTTGAAGTCCACCTCGGCGGTCGAGTCCTCGGAGTAGTCGAGGTCGAGGTACGGCAGCGCATTGACGATGCCGACGCTGACCGCGGCCACCTGGCCGGTCAGCAGCTGCGCCATGCCGTACTTGTGCAGCGCCCGCGCCAGGGCCACGTACGCCCCGGTGATGCTTGCCGTGCGCGTCCCGCCATCGGCCTGGATGACGTCGCAGTCGAGGGTGATCGTGCGCTCCCCGAGCCGGCCCATGTCGATCACCCCCCGCAGCGAGCGGCCGATGAGTCGCTGGATCTCGTGGGTCCGGCCGCCGATGGACCCACGGGCGGCCTCGCGCTGGGAGCGCTCGGTGCCGGCCCGCGGCAGCATGCTGTACTCGGCAGTCACCCAGCCGCGGCCCTTGCCACGCATCCAGCCCGGCACGCGATCCTCGATGGTGGCAGCGCAGATGACACGCGTGTCACCCACCCTGATGAGGACCGATCCCTCCGCGAACTTGAGGTAGTCGGGAACGATCTTGACCGGCCGAAGCTGGTTCGGCACGCGGCCGTCGTTGCGACGACCCGTGCCGGTGGGGGTGGTGACTGTCATATGGCTGCCGATTCTACGGCAGCCAACCGCTCAGGGCAGTGCCGCGTCGATGGCGCGCACCACGCCGTCGGAGACGGCTCCGGAGCCACCGAGCACGAAGACCTTGTCTGGCCCCAGCCGCTGGAGCTCGGTCTTGGTCACACTCGGCAGCTCGGTCGGGGTGACGAGCAGGAGCGGCCCGGGCACGAGGGCGGCCACCGGGCCGCCGGCGAGCCCGTCGGGGAAGCTGGTGCCGGTGGCGATGAAGGCGGCGTTGCTGCCGGCGGTGCCGAAGGCGGATCGGCTGATCTGGACAGAGGTCGCGAAGCGATCGCTACCCGACAGGCGCGTGACCGATCCGGTGGTGTAGCGGTCCAGCGCCGAGCGGACGCCGTCGCTGATCACGCCCGTGCCACCCAGCACGACGATCCGGTCCGGCTTGAGCCGCGCGAGCTCCCGCGCCGTGGCGCTGGGAACC
>DASVEH010000222.1:0-13465 GCA_036380655.1 Candidatus Limnocylindria bacterium
GGCGCGACGACCGGCAAGGCTCACGACCACGGGCACCACGAACGAGGCACCCAGCGCCGCGACCGCCATCCCCGCGATGGCCACCGCCGGGTCGCCGACGAGGAGCGCGACGCTCATGCCGGCCAGCGTCATCGAGCCGGAGAGCAGCAGCGTGGCCGGCGCCCCGAGCGAGCCGGCCACTCCCGCGCCGATGAGCCGGCCGACGAGCATCGCCGCGTGGAAGGCTCCGGGCCCGAGCGCTCCGACGAAGGCAGCGGTGCCCAGCACGTCGCGCAGGTAGATCGCGGACCACGTCTCCATGGATCCCTCGGCGAGGAAGGCAAGCCCGGCCATGCCGGCGAGCGGCAGCATTGCCAGGGCGATGGCGCGGGGCACGGATCCTTCGGAGCCCGCGACGCGCCGGCCGCCTGCGACTGACAGCCCGGCCACCGTCATGACCAGCAACGCCAGGATCGGATAGAGCAGCCCGAACGAGATGCCGCCGGCGACCAGGGCCCCCGCGCCGAGAGCGCCGGCGACACCGCCGCCGCTGAAGGCGGCGTGCAGCAGGGTCAACCTGGATGGGCGGTTCCAGCGGTCATCGCCGAGGGCGGCGCCGTTGATGGCCACGTCGAACGCTCCACTGCCGGCAGCGAACACGATGACCCCGAGCACGAGCACCGGCAGCGAGGCGAGCGTGCCCACGATCGCGAGCCCCGCTGCCAGGCCGACCGCGGTGATGGCGATCCCGCGTCCCGGTCCGACGCGGTCCATCAGGCGACCGGTACCGATCATGATCGGCAGCGACACCGCGAAGCCGGCGGTGAGCATCACGCCGAGCGGGCCGGTACTCAGATCGAACCGAGCGGCGAGGTCCGGCAGGACCGCCTGCCAGGCACCCCACACCAGGCCGAACACGCCGAACGCGATCGGCAGCGGAGACAGCGGCGGTCGCATCGGTGCATTGTGGCCGGGCCGGAGCACTAGAATCGGCGCCGATGTCCCTCCATCGCAGCAGCCACCCTCTGGTCGCGCACAAGCTCGCCATCCTTCGTGACAAGACGACCGAGCCGAAGAAGTTCCGCGAGCTCGTGCGGGAGCTGACCTGGCTGCTGGGCTACGAGGCGATGGCCGACCTCGCGGTGCGCCCGGAGCCGATCGAGACGCCCCTGGAGCCGATGACCGCCGCCCGGCTGGAGCCGAGGGTCGGCCTGATCCCGATCCTCCGCGCCGGCCTCGGCATGGTGGACGCCATGCTCGAGCTGCTCCCGACGGCGGAGGTGTGGCATATCGGCCTCTACCGCGACGAGCGGACGCTCAAGCCGGTCGAGTACTACAACAAGCTGCCCGATGCGGCAACGGCGCAGGTGTGTCTCATCCTCGATCCGATGCTCGCCACCGGGGGCTCCGCGGCCGCCACGGTCGACATCCTCAAGCAGTGGGGCGCCGCGCGGATCAAGCAGGTCTCCCTCATCGCGGCGCCCGAGGGGGTCTCGACCCTGTCGACAGCGCATCCGGACGTGGACATCCACGTCGCGGCCCTGGACTCGCACCTGAACGAGCGCGGCTACATCGTGCCGGGCCTCGGGGATGCCGGTGACCGGCAGTTCGGCACGTTCGCCGGCCCCGCCTCAGAGCCCGGCCACGGTCCCGACGACGAGACGGCCGAGGTCGTGCGGCGGCTCCAGCGCGACCTGGGCGACTGACCCGTCGGCATCAGCCGGCCTGACCGCCGCGAAATGGGGACTGCGGGACAACGAAACGTCCCGAAGGAACCGCCGCTGGACCGTTGATGCAATCTCTGGTGCCGTTGGCTGCCCCTTCGGGACAACCACAGAATACCGATCGCCGGGCGACCCGCGCAATCCCCCTTCTCCACGACCTTTGGCCCCCGCGGGCAGGTTATCCACATGTTGTCCCCAACGGTGGACATTGACCTGGCTTCACATGCGCTTGATCCCCCCGGCGTACGATTCGACACATGAGCACCGACCGGCAGCGGGTGATCTTCGTCTGCACCCACAACAGCGCACGGAGCCAGATGGCCGAGGGAATGCTGCGCGCCTGGGGCGGCGATCGCTACGAGGTCTTCAGCGCCGGCACGGAGGCGACGCGCGTTCGGCCCGAGGCGATCAGGGTCATGGACGAGATCGGGATCGACATCTCGGGCCAGGCCAGCAAGACGCTGGAGCCCTTCCTCGGCGAGCGGTTCGACTGGCTCGTCACGGTCTGTGACGACGCCCGCGAGGCGTGCCCGACGCTGCCCGGTGTCGCCCGGCAGGCGCATTGGAGCATCGAGGACCCATCGGCGGTCGACGGGGACGAGGAGGCGCGGCTCCGCGGCTTCCGCGCCGCCCGCGACGAGCTTCGGGCCCGCCTCGACCGGTTCCTCCGCCCCGGCTGATACGCTGCGCGGCGTGAGCCGCCAGGTCCCCGCCTGCCCCCACTGCGCCACCGATGCGGAGCAGCCGCTGGTGTGCGACCGCTGCCGTTGGCGCTGGTACTCCAACCCGCGACCGGCGGCCGCGGTGCTGCTCGAGCGCGATGCCGGCGACGGCGACCCGTCGATCCTCCTGCTCCGCCGGGCGGTCGAGCCGGGCCTCGGCGCCTGGGATCTGCCGGCGGGCTACCTCGACCCCGGCGAGTCGTTCGAAGACGCGGCCCGCCGGGAGACCAGGGAAGAGGCGGGTCTCGACGTCGAGCTTGTCGCCCTGGCCGGGGTCTATCACTCGCCTGCCGCCAACGCGGTGACGGCCGTCTACCGGGCGCGCGTCGTCGACGGCGTCGTGGAGGTCCGGCTCGACTTCGAATCGAGCGAACATGCCTGGGTGCCGCGCTCCGCCACCGATGGCTGGCTGCCCCGCATCGCGTTCGCCTCGATGGCCGCCGCGGTGGCCGACTGGGCGGCAGGACGCCCGGGTGGGCCACGACCGGACGGAACGTGAGGCTGCGCTACACTCAAGCCGACCTCACGATCCACAGGAGACCGATGCCCGACTCCCACGTCACGGTGGCTGTCACCGGCGCAGCCGGCCAGATCGGCTATGCACTCCTCTTCAGGATCGCCTCCGGCCAGGCCTTCGGTCCGGACACGCGTGTGACGCTGCAGTTCCTGGAGCTCGAAGCAGCCCTGCCGGCGCTCGACGGCGTGCGCATGGAGCTCGACGACTGCGCCTTTCCCCTGCTCGACGAGGTCGTCTGCACCGCCGATACCGACTCGGCCTTCGAGGGCGCCAACTGGGCGCTGCTCGTCGGCGCCGTGCCGCGTCGTGAGGGCATGGAGCGCAAGGACCTCCTCAGCATCAATGGCGGCATCTTCACCGGCCAGGGAGAGGCGATCGCGCGCCACGGCGCCGACGATTGCCGCGTTCTCGTGGTCGGCAACCCCTGCAACACGAACGCCCTGATCGGCTCGACCGCGGCCGCGCGCCACGGGATGCCGAAGGACCGATGGTTCGCGATGACCATGCTCGACGAGAATCGTGGTCGCGCGCTGCTGGCGCAGAGGGCCGGCGCCCAGGTCGGCGACGTGCGCGACCTCGCCATCTGGGGCAACCATTCCTCGACCCAGTTTCCGGACGCGTGGCATGCCACCATCGACGGCCGCCCGGCGCCCGAGGTGATCGGGGACGAGGAATGGCTGCGGGGCGAGTTCATCGCCAACGTTCAGCAACGAGGCGCCGCCATCATCAAGGCCCGCGGCCAGAGCTCGGCGGCCAGCGCCGCGAACGCGGTCATCGATACGGTGCGGAACGTCGCCAGCGGCGACGGGCGCACCTTCTCGGCGGCCATAGCCGCCCCCGCATCAGGCGGCTACGACGTGCCCGAGGGGCTGGTGTTCGGCTATCCGCTGACGAGCGGTCCGGGAGGAATCGCGATCACCCAGGGCATCGAGCACGACGAGTTCGCCCGGCAGAAGATCGAGGCCACGACGAACGAGCTGCTCGAGGAGCGCGCCGCGGTCGAGGAGCTCCTGGCGTGAGCACGGATACCGCCACGCGCGCCGCCGCTTCACTGCGCGTCGGCGACCGTGAGCTCGAGCTCCCGGTGGTCCAGGGCACCGAGGGCGACGACGCGATCGACATCGGAGCGCTGCGCAGCGAGACGGGGCTGATCACGCTGGACCCCGGCTTCGGCAATACCGGAGCCTGCTCGAGCGAGATCACCTACCTCGACGGCGAGAACGGCGTGCTCCGCTATCGCGGCTACCCGATCGAGCAGCTCGCCGAGCACTCGACCTTCCTGGAGGTCGCCTACCTCCTCATCTGGGGGGAGCTTCCCACCCGCGCGCAGCTCGATCGGTTCGTGGCCGAGGTGACCCATCACACCCTGATCCGCGAGGAGATGCGTCACTTCTTCGACTCCTTCCCGGCCGATGCACATCCGATGGCGGTCCTCGCCTCGGGCACGGTCGGCATGAGCACCTTCTATCCCGACAGCCAGAACATCTCCGATCCGGAGGCGGTCGAGGTGACCATCAACCGCCTCATCGCCAAGCTGCCGACCCTGGCGGCGTGGTCCTTCAAGAAGGCCATCGGCCAGCCGTACGTCTACCCGCGCAACGACCTCGGCTACTCGGCCAACCTGCTGCACATGATGTTTGCCGTCCCGTCCGAGGACTACGAGGTCGATCCGCAGGTCGCGGAGGCGCTCGACCTGCTGCTGATCCTCCACGCCGATCACGAGCAGAACGCCTCGACCTCCACCGTCCGCCTGGTGGGAAGCACGCACGCCAACCTGTACGCCTCGATCAGCGCCGGCATCTCGGCGCTGTGGGGCCCGCTGCACGGCGGCGCCAATGAGGCGGTGATCAACACGCTCGAGCAGATCGTCGAGGACGGCGGCGGGGTTCAGAAATGGGTGGACAAGGCCAAGGATCCCGACGACTCCTTCCGGCTCGCAGGCTTCGGGCACCGCGTCTACAAGAACTTCGACCCTCGCGCGCAGATCATCAAGCGGGCCGCGGAGCGGGTGCTGGCCGCCACCGGTGCCGATGACGCGCTCTTTGAGGTGGCCCAGCGGCTGGAGGAGGTTGCGCTCAGCGACGACTACTTCGTCAGCCGCAAGCTCTACCCGAACGTGGACTTCTACTCCGGGCTGATCTATCGAGCCATCGGCTTCCCGAAGAACATGTTCACGAACTGCTTCGCCATCGGCCGGCTGCCGGGCTGGGTCGCCCAGTGGCGCGAGATGCTCGCGTCGAAGGAGTCGCGGCTCGGCCGTCCGCGACAGGTGTACATCGGCCCGGGGGCCCGTGACTACGTATCGATCGAGCACCGGTAGATGACCGCCGCCCGGATCGACGCCGATCCGATCAACGAAGCCTGACCGATGCGCCTCACCGTCCTCGGCCGATCACCCGCACGTCCAAATCCGGGAGAGGCGTGCGCCGGATACCTCATCGAGGCGAGCGATTCGCGCGTGCTGGTGGACATCGGTCCCGGCATCGTGGCCCGGCTCCTTCGACGCCACCATCCCGACGAGCTCGACGCCGTGGTCATCAGCCACATGCACGCCGATCACATGCTCGACCTGGTCACCCTCCGCTACGTCTATCCATGGCGCCGGCTGGCGCGTGACGAGCGGCTGCGGGTGGTGCTCCCGGCAGGCTCCGCGGACCAGCTGCTCGACCTCGCGCGCGGCGTGGGCGGCGCCAGGCACTTCGAGGATGCCTTCAACCTCAGCGAGCACGATGGGACGACACCCTTCGCCGTCGGCTCGTTGACCCTCACCCCCCGCGAAACCCAGCACTACATCCCGTGCTGGGGCTTCCGGGTCGAGGGCGACGGACGGCGGCTCGCCTACACCGCCGACACCGCACCGTGCCCCGGGCTCGCGGACCTGGCCGACGGCGCCGACCTGCTCCTCAGCGAGGCAACGCTCAGATCGCTGAGCGAGGATGCGCAGCCGCCGGAGCCGCGCGGCCACCTCACCCCGGGAGAGGCCGGGACGGCGGCGCGGGACGGCGGCGTGGGAACCCTCGTCCTCACCCACCTGCCGGTCGACGGCGACGGCGCCGAATGGGCGCGTGCCGATGCCGCGGCCAGCTTCGGATCGGACGTGGAGATCGCCGAGCCGGATCGCACCTACGAGGTCTGATCGCGCCGAATCGGTCGAGCGAGCCCGGTAGGGCTCAGACCACCCGCGCGCGTGCGATCCATCGGTCGGCCGACCAGGTCGCGAGCGCCCACACCACCGCGAGGGCCGACGTCAGCAGCAGCAGCAGTCCGGCGGCGGCGATGGCGCCCGGCCCGGGGACGGCACCGGCCATGATGAGCGTGGCGAGCAGGACGACGGCGATGACGACCGCCAGCATCACGAGCCCGATCTTCAGGGCGGTGACGACGAACCAACGCAGCGAGCGACCCTGGGCGCGGCCGGCGAGCCACAGCACGCACGGTCCGGCCGCCCCGCCGAGGGCGGTGTACAGGCCGAAGCCGCTGAACAGCGAGTCGAGGCCCAGCCTCTCTCCGCTCACCGCCCACACGAAGATCCAGACCGCCAGCAGCGTCGAGAGTGCGCCGACGCCGATGAGCCACACCAGCAGGACCGTGGCGGTCGAGCCCGACAGCCGCTCGATCAACTCCCCGCTCTCGGTCTCCACCACCTCGGTCGGACCGTCGCGGCGCTCGGGATCGTCGGTCACGACGCCGATGCGGTGAATGCCGCCTCCAGGTCGGCCCGCAGGTCATCGGCCGCCTCGATGCCCACGGACAGCCGAACGAGGCTGCCCGGCACCGCCAACGTCGACTCGGCCACCGATGCATGGGTCATCGGGGCCGGCACCTCGATGAGCGACTCGACCGCGCCGAGCGACTCCGCCAGCGTGAAGAGCCGAGTGGCGGCCGCAAAGCGGAGCGCCCGTTCCTCCCCGTCACGCAGCTCGAAGCTGAGCATTGCGCCGGGGACGCGCATCTGGCGCGCCACCAGCTCGGCGGCAGGGTGATCGGGCAGCCCCGGATAGTGCACGCGCTCGACCTCTGGCCGCTCCGTGAGCCAGAGGCCGAGGACCAGCGCGTTCGCCGAGGCGCGCTCCATGCGGACCGCGAGGGTGCGCAGGCCGCGCATGACGAGGAAGCAGTCGAACGGGCTGGGCACCGCGCCGGCCGCGTTCTGGTGGAACCGCAGCTTCTCGGCGAGCTCGTCGGATCGAGTCACGATCAGGCCGCCGATGACGTCGGAGTGCCCGCCCAGGTACTTCGTGGCCGAATGCAGCACCAGGTCCGCGCCCAGGTCGAGTGGCCGCTGGATGTAGGGCGTGGCAAACGTGTTGTCGACGACCGTGATGGCGCCGGCGACGGCCGCCAGGCGCGCCACGGCACTGATGTCGATGACCTTGAGGAGCGGGTTCGAGGGCGTCTCGATCCAGACCATCCTCGGCGGCCGCTCGGCCGAGAAGGCGGCCGCGACCGCGTCGAGGTCGCGCAGGTCGAGGGTATCGGTCTCGATGCCGTACCGGCGCCAGACCTTGTCGGCCAGGCGCCAGGTGCCGCCGTACACGTCGTCGCTCATGAGGAGCCGGTCGCCCGGCTCCAGGAGGTAGAGCACGTTCTGCGTCGCGGCCAGGCCGGACGCGTAGGCAAGGCCGTGCGAACCCCCCTCGAGCGCGGCGATCGCCTGCTCGAGGGCCGTGCGCGTCGGATTGCCGCTGCGGCCGTACTCGAACCCGGCTCGCAGGCCACCCACCCCGTCCTGCTTGAAGGTGGTGCTCATCTGGATGGCGGGCACCACGGCGCCGGTCTGCGGATCGGGCTCAGCGCCGGCGTGGACAGCGAGCGTCTCGAATCGGTCAGTCATCGGCGGCCATTCTGCCACCGATCGAGATGCATCTCGCGGCTACGGCGTCTCGCCGGCCAGGGACGGAGCGCCGGCCGCGACGGCGTCCGACCGCCTCTCCCACGCGCCACGGGCCACCCCGATGGCCAGGTACGCGATGAGAAACCCGTTCACCGGATGGAGGGCGGCGATCGCCGGCGTCGAATTGCGCAGGGCCACGAACACTGACTGCAGCATGAAGAGGGCGAAGATGACGACGGCCAGCACGATCTGGCGACGGCCGAGCCGGCCGATCGCGGCGGCGACGGCCATCAAGATCGGCAGAAGCCCGAGGAGGTACCCCATGTCGCGGTGCGTGGCGAAGTTCTCGGCTCCTGCGAAGACGCCAAGGCCCGCAAGGAAGATCTGCACGGCGAGGCCGGCGACGAGCAGCCACGCAAGCGCCAGGTGCGCGGTGCGCGCGATGGTGTGGGTCATGTTCGGCCTCCGCTCCGACTCAGTGCTGGCGAGTGTCCCTACCGGGTCCGCGGGAATCCGAGGTCGACGCTCGAGGTGCCCGGGTCGGGCCAGCGCGCGGTGACGACCTTGCCGCGCGTGTAGAACTGGATGCCCTCGGGGCCGTACATGTGGATGTCGCCGAAGAGGGACGCCTTCCAGCCACCGAAGCTGTAGTAGGCGACCGGGACGGGGATCGGCACGTTGATGCCGACCATCCCGACGTTGACGTCGAACTGGTACTGCCGCGCGGCGCCACCGTCACGCGTGAAGATGGCGGTGCCGTTCCCGTACTGGTTGTCGTTCACGAGCTTCAGCGCCGACGGATAGTCCGGCTCCCGCACGATCTCGAGAACCGGCCCGAAGATCTCGTTCCGGTAGCACTCCATCTCGGGCGTCACGTTGTCGAGCAGGCTGACGCCCAGGAAGAAGCCCTTGTCCTCGTTGTAGAGGACGTGCTCGCGGCCGTCGACGCGAAGGGTGGCGCCCTGGTGCATCCCGCTGTCGAGGTACGAGGCGACCTTGTCGCGGTGCTCCTTCGTGATCAGCGGGCCCATCTCCGAGCCTTCCTCGTTGCCGGGACCGATCTTGATCTTCGGCAAGCGAGCCTCGATCGCCTCCACCAGCGGATCGGCGACGTCGCCGACGGCGACCACGACCGAGATTGCCATGCAGCGCTCGCCGGCGGAGCCGTAGGCGGCCGAGACGGCGGCATCGGCGGCCATCTCGATGTCGGCATCCGGCAGCACGATCATGTGGTTCTTGGCACCGCCCAGCGCCTGGACGCGCTTGCCATTCTTCGTCCCCGTCTCGTAGATGTAGCGTGCGATGGGCGTCGAGCCCACGAAGCTGACGGCGGCGATGTCGGGATGCTCCAGGATCCGATCGACCGCCACCTTGTCGCCGTGGACGACGTTGAACACGCCGTCGGGCAGGCCTGCCTCCTTCATCAGCTCGGCGAGATGGACCGATGCGGATGGATCCTTCTCGCTCGGCTTGAGGACGAAGGTGTTGCCGCAGGCGATCGCGTTGGCGAACATCCACATCGGCACCATCGCCGGGAAGTTGAAGGGCGTGATGCCGGCCACCACGCCGAGCGGCTGGCGGATCTGGTAGACATCGATCCCGCTGCTGACCTGCTCGCTGAATCCGCCCTTGAGCAGGTGCGGGATGCCGGTCGCGAACTCGATGTTCTCCAGGCCACGGGCGACCTCGCCGAGCGCATCGGTGCGGACCTTGCCGTGCTCCCGCGTCAGGTGCGCCGCGATCTCCTCGCGATGGGTGTCGACCAGGTTCCGGATCCGGAAGAGGATCTCCGTCCGCTTGCTGATGCTCGTCGCGCGCCACGCCGGGAAGGCCTCGTGCGCCGCAGCGACCGCGGCGTCGACCTCCTCGACCGAAGCGAAGTCGACCTGCCTGGCGACTTCGCCCTTGGCGGGGTTGTAGACCGGCCCGTTGCGACCGCTCGTGCCCGCGACCCGGGCTCCGTTGATCCAGTGGTTGACCCGCTCCAGCTCGGTCGCGTCGCCGCCCTCGGCGACCGGCGGCTCTGCGACGTGCGTCATGATGCTCCTCGTTCTGCGCGCTTGGTGATCGGCTGCATTGGCCTCCAACGATACTCCGGGCGCGCCGTTACGTCAGCGGGACCCTCCGGCGCGCAGCGGGATGCCGCGGCGCCGAGTGCGGCGCTCATCTGAATCTGGCAGCACGGTAGAAGCGCCCGCCCGAGGCGCCATCTTCCGGCTGAGGCGTATTCTGGGATACATGGAGCAGCTGGAGCGCAGGTGCGCGCTGTGCGGCAAGCCGATCGACATCGGCGAAGCGTGGATGCGGTCGGACGAGGAGCAGGCCGAGGCCGTGGCTCACTCGGGGTGCGTCTACCGCGAGGAGATGGATCCGGACGAGCGGGCCTGGTGGGTCCCTTCGGAGTACGGGCCGAACGAGTAGATCAGCCGGTTGGCCGCGGGACCGCCTCGCCGCGCAGGAGGACCTGCGGGCGCGTCCGTCTCCAGTCGTAGTCGGCGACCTCTTCGGCCGGCCCGAGCAGCTTCTGCGCCCGCAGCCAGTCGTCGCTGTAGAGCTTGCCGACGTAGTTCCGCCCCGAGTCCGGCATCAGCACGACGAACAGGGCGTTCGCATCTTCCAGGTCGCGGGCGACCTGCAGGGCGGCCCACAGCGCGGTGCCGCACGACTCGCCCATGAGGATGCCCTCCGCGGCCGTGGCGGCGCGAGCGGTGAGCATCGAGTCCCGGTCGCTGACGCGGACGACCACGTCGCAGGTCGCGGCGTCGTAGGTGGAAGGCCAGAAGTCCTCGCCGATCCCCTCGGTCAGATAGGGGTGTGGGTCGGCTCCGGAGTACACCGATCCTTCAGGGTCGGCTCCGACGATCACGATGCCGGGATTTCGTTCCTTCAGGTAGCGACCCGTGCCGGTGACCGTCCCGCCGGTGCCGAGCGCCACCACCAGGTGCGTGATCCGTCCAGAGGTGGCCTCCCAGATCTCGGGCCCGGTGGTCGCGTAGTGCGCCTCCGGATTGGCCGGATTCGAGTACTGATCCGGCTTCCAGGCGCCCGGCGTCTCTCGCGCAAGGCGATCGGAGACGCGGTAGTAGGACCGCTCGTCCTCCGGTGCCACGTCGGTCGGGCACACGACCACCTCCGCGCCGTACGCGCGCAGCAGCGCGCGCTTCTCCTCCGACTGCTTGTCGGCCATGACGAAGATGCACCGATATCCCTTCACGGCGGCCGCCTGTGCCAGGCCGATCCCCGTGTTCCCCGACGTCGGCTCCACGATCACTCCACCCGGGCGGAGCAGGCCGGCACGCTCGGCGGCCTCGATCATCGGCAGCGCGATGCGGTCCTTGACCGATCCCCCCGGGTTCATGTGCTCGAGCTTGGCGACGATCCGGGGCCGGACGTCCGCCGCCAGGCGATCGAGCGCAACCAGCGGCGTGGCCCCCACCGCGGCGGTGACGTCGGGCAGGATCCCGCCCGGACGCTCAGCCAGCGCTCGCCTCCGGGTGTGGCTGCTGCACCGGCTCGGCCTTCACCCCGAGCTCGTCGGCAGGCCGGATCATCGGCGACCCCCATCCTCGACGATGGCGGTAGATGAGCCAGGCGCCGGCCAGGAAGAAGCCGAGGATACCGACCCACATGGCGGTCGGCACGCCGAGGATCGTCCAGTTATTGACCCGATACGTCTCGAGGAGCGTCCGCACCGCGCCGTACCACATGACGTACATGAGGGCCGCGTCGCCGGCGAACAGCCGAGGGGCGAAGCGGCGGATCACGTAGACGAGCACCAGCATGCCGACGAGGTTGAGGGCCATCTCGTACGCGAAGAGCGGCACGAACTGCGTGGTCTCGACCGGATAGGTCACGGCGTCCCACGGCGTGCCGCCGCGCTTGTCCGCGGCGATCTGCACCCCGTACGGGAGGCATGCCGGGAAGTCGACGCCGCACAGCGAGGTCGGCGGCCCGTAGAGCTCCTGGTTGACGAAGTTGCCGAGCCGGCCGATGACCTGTCCGAGCAGCAGGGCGGGGGCGAAGACGTCGAGCCACCGAGCGGTGTTGAGGCCCTTCGAGCGCGTGTAGAGCCAGATGGCGAGCGCTCCGCCGGCGACGGCGCCCGGGATGCCGATCCCGCCGTTCCAGATGGCCGGGATCTCGACCGGGTTTGCGCTGTAGTAGTCCCACAGGTGGATCACGTGGTAGATCCGCGCGGCGATCACCGACACGATGACCACCGGAAGGAGCATCGACCAGCCGTGCTCCGGGTCCTCGCCGAGCCAGGTGGCGACGCGTGTCCCGAGCATTGCCGCGATGAGGACCGCGCTGGCGATGATGATGCCGTACCAGTGCAGCTGGAACGGTCCGATCTGAAAGGCGACTTCGTCGATCACCCGCCGATTCTAGCGCCCGTCGCGCGCGGCCTCAGTTTCCGGGCAGGCCGCCCGGAAGGTCGATGACCACGAAACGGCCGCTCAGCGGGATCGACTGATCGGGCGGCACGACCGCGCTGCCCTCCAGGCAGGCCTGGCAGAGGAATCCCTCCTCGCCGCTCTCGAGGTCGCGGCCGCGCTTGCGGGCGCTGAACAGGGCAGTCCCGGCCGCGGTGTCGCGGCCGGACGACAGGCAAGGCTGGTGCATCCGTCCATCCTAGGCCGGCGGCGAATTGTCCGAGCGGGGCAGGCGATCCAGGCGGGCAAGCACCGGGAAGAGCCGCATCCAGAGGAGCGACACGGCCAACGTGGCGCCACCACCGATGACCACGGCCGGCACGATGCCCCACCACGCCGCCGTGACGCCCGACTCGAACTCGCCCAGCTCGTTGGAGGCGCCGATGAAGACGGAGTTCACGGCGCTGACGCGGCCGCGAATCTCGTCGGGCGTCTCGAGCTGCACGAGGAGGTGCCGGATGTACACACTGACCATGTCGCCGGCGCCCATCACCACGAGGGCAACCAGGCTGATCGCCAGGCTGGTCGACACGCCGAAGACGATCGTGGCGATGCCGAACGCCGCGACACCGCCGAACATCCAGCGGCCGACGTGACGCCGGATCGGCCGGACCGTCACGATCGCCGCGAGCAGCGCCGCGCCGGCGGCGGGAGCGGCACGCATGACGCCGAGTCCAACCGGTCCGACGTCCAGAATCTCGCCGGCGTAGATCGGCAGGAGCGCCGTGGCGCCCCCGAACAGGACGGCGAACAGATCCAGCGAGATCGACCCGAGCACGACGGGTCGCGAGCGCACGAACGTCACGCCGGACAGCAGCGTCGACCACGATACCGGCTCGCGGGAACGCTCCTCTCGGCCGCCGCCGCGGAGCCCCGCGACGAGGACGACGCCGGCCACGATCAGGATCACCGACAGCGCGTAGGCCGCCTCGACTCCGAGCACGACGAGTGCGCCCCCGGCGGCCGGGCCGGCAATCGTCGCCACCTGCCCGAGAGCGGAGTGGACCGCCACGGCTCGGGGGAAGAGCTCGATCGGCGCAAGGTTCGGCAGCAGCGCCTGGCCCGTCGGCTGGTTGAAGGCGCGGGCGATGCCGAACAGCACCATGACGCCGAAGACCGGCGCCGTGTCGTCGACATCGGCCAGCGACAGCAGCAGCAATGCGAGCGCGCAGATCCCGAGGAGCACGTAGGTGAGCAGCTGGACGCGTCGCCGGTCGTATCGATCCGCGACGTGACCTGCGGGAAGGATCAGGACG
>DASVEH010000223.1:0-6369 GCA_036380655.1 Candidatus Limnocylindria bacterium
GGCGATGTTCAAGAAGCTGAAGGTATACAGCGGCGCGGACCATCCGCACCAGGCTCAGCAGCCCACCGCTGTCGAGCTGTAGAAGAGAGGACGATCCGTGAGCACGAACTACGTCTACGGGACGGGGCGGCGCAAGACCGCTGTCGCCCGTGTCCGCCTGCTTCCCGGTGACGGGAGCATCGTCGTCAACGGGAAGCCCGCCACCGAGTACTTCGGCGGCGCCTCGCCCGAGGGGGCGATCCTTCTTCCGTTCCGCGTGACCGAGACCGAGGGCCGCTACTCCGCGAGCGTGCTCGTGGCCGGCGGCGGCGTGTCTGGCCAGGCCGGCGCCATTCGCCACGGCATCGCGCGCGCGTTGCTCAGCGCGCATCCGAACGCGCGAGCCGCACTGCGCAGTGCCGGGCTGCTGACGCGGGATCCGCGGGCCAAGGAGCGCAAGAAGTTCGGCCTCAAGCGGGCCCGCAAGGCGCCGCAGTACACGAAGCGCTAGGCCCGACCCTCACCTACGGACCGATGAGCCCCGGCAGGATCGCCGGGGCTCTTTGGTATCATCGGGGCCCCCTGCAGGCACGAAAGTGAAGGCCCGCTGCCAATCGTGATCGACGCGATCAACACCTACCTCCGTGGAAGCTGGACGTCGATCATCGACATCGGGCTGGTGGCGTTCGTCATCTACTGGCTCTTCATCCTGATCCGCGGCACCCGGGCGGTGCGGATCGTGATCGGCCTGTCGATCCTCTACCTCGTGTACCTCGCCGCCATCCTGTTCGGTTTCGACCTCCTGCGCCGCCTCATGGAGACGGCCGCCGTGGTCGGCCTCTTTGCCGTGGTCGTGGTCTTCCAGCCCGAGCTGCGTCGCGCGCTCGAGCAGATCGGGCGCATCGGATCGGTCAACCGCTTCTTCGTGAGCACCGAGGTCGCCGGCGCCGAGCGGGTGGCGCGCGAGATCAGCCGCGCGGCACGGATCCTTGCCGGGTCGCGCCATGGCGCGCTCATCGCGCTCGAGCGCGAGACGGGGCTGCAGGACCTCGCCTCCGAGTCCGGCGTGCCGGTCCACGCGGACCTGCGGGCCGAGCTGCTCGTCACGATCTTCTATCGCGGCACCGCGCTCCATGACGGCGCGGTCGTCATCTCGGGCGAGAAGATCACGTCGGCCGGCGTCCTCCTGCCCCTGAGCCAGAACGTGCTCGACTCCGAGCGCTACGGCACGCGCCACCGGGCCGCCATCGGCATCAGCGAGCAGACCGATGCGGTGGTGGTGGTGGTCAGCGAGGAGACCGGCTCGATCAGCCTGGTGGTCCGCGGCCGCATCGAGCGCAACCTGACCGAGGAGCAGCTGCGTCGCCGCCTCTTCAACCTCATCCGGCCACAGGCGCCGCGGCGGGCGGTTCCCTTCCTGCGCCGCTCGATCGAGGGGCGTTGGCAGGTCGGTCCCGGCGACGAGTCCGACGAGCCGATCGATCCTGAGGCGCGGGTGGTGACGCCGGCCGCCGGAAGCCGCCCGGTGAGGCGCTGAGATGCGCTTCCTGCTGCGGAACTGGCATCTGAAGCTCTCGGCGCTCCTGCTCGCCACCGTCCTCTATACCGGGCTGGTCTTCTCCGGATCGTTCTCGGAGTCGACGATCCAGGTGCGTGTGGAGCAGGTCAATGCCCCACCCGACACGTTCGTGCTCAGCGGCGCGCTCGGGTTCGTCGAGGTCCGCTACCAGACGGCGAACGACCTCGCCGCGTCCGTGGTCGCCGAGGCATTCTCGGCGCGGGTCGACCTGGCCGGCTACGACATGAGCCGTTCGCCGGAGCCCCAGGTCCTCGACGTGGAGGTCACCGCCCTCACCGAGGACATCCAGATCCTGTCCCGCTCACCCGCCACCGTGCGGGTCGAGGTCGACCGGATCGAGGAACGGACCGTCCCGGTCGAGGTCGAGACCGGCGAGGTCCCCGGCGAGCTGGAGATCGGGGACCCGGTGGTGAGCCACGAGGAGGTCGAGGTCCGTGGTCCGGCCTCGATCGTGAGCGGGGTGGATCGCGTGGTCGCGTTCGCCTCGATCAGCGCCTCCGGCATCGACTTCAACGAGCCGGTCGACCTCGTCGCCGTCGACGTCGAGGGTCAGCCGATCGACGCCGGGCGTGTCGAGATGGATCCCGAGACGATCTCGGTGCAGATCGACGTGCAGGAGACCCAGACCACCCAGACGGTCCCGGTGCGTCCGGTCATCGAGGGCACGCCGGCCCCGGGCTTCGCGCTCGAGTCGCTCTCCGTCGAGCCCGCCACGGTGACCCTTCGCGGCCTGCCGGGCGTCCTCTCCGAGATCGACGAGGTGCTCACCGAGCCGCTCAGCATCGAGGGGGTGTCGGGTGACCAGTCCTTTGAGGCGGCACTGGTGATTCCCGACGACCTCGAGCTGGCCGAGGCCGATGCCGAGCCGATCGCGGCTGTCACCGCGGCCATCGTGCCCTCGGTGTCGAGCCGCACCTTCGTCGTCGGGATCGTCTGCCAGGGAGCCGGTGACAACGCCTGCATTCCGGCGCTGGATCAGCTGACCCTCACGTTGAGCGGTCCGGGCGACACGCTCTCCTCGCTCGGCGCCGGCGACGTGACGCCGGCGGTGGACGCGAGCGGCCTCGAGCCGGGCACCTACGACCTGGAGCCGTCGATCGGCGGCCTGCCCGAAGGCGTGGAGCTGCTCGGCATCATCCCGGGCACGGTGACGGTCACGATCGAGGCGCCGGCGCCGCCGCCGACCCCGACGCCCGCGCCATAGATGGGGAGCCGATTCGGGACCGACGGTATCCGCGGGGCGGTCGGATCGGAGATCACGGTCGATCTGGCCCTGGCCCTCGGCCGGGCCGTCGGGCACCGCCATGGCGCGGCCTCGGAGCCGGTGCTCATCGGCCGGGACACGAGACGGTCGGGGGAGATGCTGAGCGCCGCCCTGGCCGCGGGCCTCACCTCCTCGGGCGCGGACGTGATCGATCTCGGCGTGGTGACCACGCCGTGCCTGGTCCACGCCTCCGGCCAGGCCGGTGCGCCGGCGATCATGGTCTCCGCGTCCCACAACCCGGCCCCCGACAACGGCCTCAAGGTGATCGTCGCCGGCCGCAAGATCGACGACGACGCCGAGCAGGAGCTCGAGCGCCTCATCGATGACCCGTCGGACATTCCGCAGCGCGCGAACGACGGCCTCGGACGCGCGCGCCCGGATCGCGGCTCGGTCGCGGCCTACCGGCGATTCCTGGCCGACGTGGCCGGCGACGCCTTCGCTGGGCTGCGGCTCGGCATCGACTGCGCGAACGGCTCGGCCAGCGCCATCGCGCCCGAACTCTTCCGCTCGCTCGGCGCCGAGGTTACCGTGCTCTTCGACGCGCCCGACGGCATCAACATCAACGAGGGCTGCGGGTCGACCCACCCCGAGATGCTGGCGGAGACCGTGGCCGCCGCCGGCCTCGACATCGGACTCGCCTTCGACGGTGACGCCGATCGGCTCATCGCCGTCGACGAGCGAGGGCGCCTGGTGGACGGCGATGCGGTGATGGGCATCTGCGCCCTGGCTCGCCTTCGCGACGGAACGCTCCGCAACAACCTGCTGGTGGTCACCGTCATGAGCAACGGCGGCCTCGAGCGTGTCGTCCGCAGCGCGGGAGGCAGGATGGTCCGGACACCGGTCGGCGATCGGCACGTCTTCGCGGCGATGGAGCGCGATGACGCGGTGCTCGGCGGTGAGCAGTCTGGGCACATCATCTTCCGCGACCGTGCGACCACGGGCGACGGTCTGCTGACCGGTATCGAGCTGGTGCGCGCCATCCGCGCCGCCGGAGAGACCCTCTCCGAGCTGACCGACCGGATTCCGAGGCTGCCGCAGGTGGTGATAAACTCAGCCGCCAGCCGCAGGGATAGCTGGAAGGACGACGCGGAATTCTCGGCCGCCGTCGAGAAGGCCAGCGCGGTCATGGAGGATCGCGGACGGATCCTCGTCCGCCCCTCCGGCACGGAGCCCAAGATCAGGATCATGGTCGAGGGCGACGATGCCGACGAGATCGGACGCATCGCCCGCGAGCTCGCGACGCTCGCCGAGGCACGACTGAATTGACCTGGCTTGGACTGAGGAGGGCACATGTGCGGCATCGTCGGATACGTCGGGCCGCGTGACGCCGCCCCCATCCTGCTCGAGGGACTGCGTCGCCTCGAATATCGCGGCTACGACTCGGCGGGCATCGCCATCCTCACCGATGGCGGTGATGTCTTCATCGAGAAGAAGGCCGGCAAGCTCACCAACCTCACCGACCACCTGAACGGGGACGCCCCGGCGGGGCACCCCGGCATCGGCCACACCCGCTGGGCGACCCACGGCCGCCCGAACGACACGAATGCCCACCCGCACACCGATTGCACGGGCAAGCTCGCCCTCATCCACAACGGGATCATCGAGAACTACGCCGAGATCAAGGCCCGGCTGAGCGCCGAGGGCCACCGCTTCACCTCCGAGACCGATACGGAGGTGCTCGCCCACCTGATCGAGACGAAATACTCCGGTGACCTGGTCGCCGCGGTGCGGCAGGCGCTCAACGAGGTCCGCGGCGCGTACGCCATCGGCGTCATGCATACCGAGCATCCCGATCGCATCGTGGGTGCGCGCATGAACGTGCCGCTCATCGTGGGTCTCGGCGACGGGGAGGGGTTCCTGGCCAGCGACGTGCCGGCAATCCTAGAGCACACCAAGAACGTCGTGATCCTGCAGGAGGGCGACATCGCCGAGGTGACCCCGGGCGGGACGCGCATCCTCTCCCTCGACGGCACCGAGCTGCAGCGCGACGTCACCGAGATCCACTGGAGCATCGAGGCAGCCGAGAAGGGCGGCTTCGCGCACTTCACCCTCAAGGAGATCTACGAGCAGCCGCACGCCATCCAGGAGTGCCTGCGCGGGCGCGTCGACGGTGCCGGAAACGTGACGCTCGAGGAGCTGGCGCCGATCGCGGATCGGCTCGCCGAGGTCGACCGCGTCTACATCGTGGGGTGCGGGACCGCGAGCTATGCCGCGCATGTCGCCGCCTACCTGATCCAGGACTGGGTCGGGCTGCCGGCGAGCATGCAGGTCGGGTCCGAAATGCGCTACAGCCCTCCGCCGATCGATGAGCGGACCCTCGTCATCGGCGTGAGCCAGTCAGGCGAGACGGCGGACACCCTCGCGCCCATCAAGATGGCCGAGGAGCGCGGCGCCACGGTCATCGTGGTCACCAACGTGGTCGGCAGCGCCATCACCCGCGAGGCCGATGCGGTCTGCTACCTCCAGGCCGGCCCGGAGATCGCGGTGGCCAGCACGAAGGCGTTTGTGACCCAGGTGCTCGTGCTCCAGATGCTCGCGCTCCACCTGGCGGGGCTGCGCGGCACGCTCAGCGCGAACCGGCGACGCACCTATGGCCAGGCTCTGCGCAGCCTGCCGCGGCAGGCTGCCGAGACCCTCAAGCTGGCCACGCAGATCAAGAAGCTGGCGCGGCGCTATGCCCACGTGCGCGACTTCATCTTCATCGGCCGCGGGGTCGGCTTCCCGATCGCCATGGAAGGGGCGCTCAAGCTCAAGGAGCTGAGCTACGTCCATGCCGAGGGCTACGCGGCGGGTGAGCTCAAGCACGGGCCGATCGCGCTGCTCGACCCGGAGACGCCGCTCGTGGCGATCGCCACGAAGGGCGCCATCTACGAGAAGGTCGCGAGCAACGTGGCCGAGGCGCGAGCCCGGTCGGCGCCGGTTATCGCGATCGCCACCGAGGGGGACGACCAGATCGACCGCTATGCGCAGGATGTCCTCTACGTCCCGGACGTCCCCGAGCCGATCAGCCCGGTGATCGCCGTCCTCCCGCTCCAGCTGCTTGCCTACGAGGTGGCGGTGGCCCGCGGCACCGACGTGGACCAGCCGCGCAACCTGGCCAAGTCGGTCACCGTCGAATAGCCGCGGCGTCCTCATGAGCCGCCACGAGATCGGGATCGACCTGATCGACATCGATCGGATCCAGAGCGTGCTAAGGCGATTTCCGGACCGGTTCCGGCTCCGCGTCCTCACGGAGAGCGAGCAGCGGTACTGCGGCCGCCGGGTCGAGCGGATCGCCGGGCGCTGGGCGGCCAAGGAGGCGATCAGCAAGGTGCTCGGTCTCGGCGTCCGCGGCGTCGGCTGGCGCGAGATCGAGATCCTGCCGAACCGTGCGGGCGCGCCGCAGGTGACCCTGCACGAGCGCGCGGCGCGGCGCGCCGAGGCGATGAACCTCGACGAGGTGAGCGTCTCCATCTCGCACGAGCGCCGCATGGCGGTCGCAGTGGCCGTCGCGCATCGGCGGCACGAATGACTGGCATAACGTCGTGAGCGGCACCGGCGCTCGGCC
>DASVEH010000224.1:0-5481 GCA_036380655.1 Candidatus Limnocylindria bacterium
GTCTCGATGTCGATCTCGGTCCAGGTGCGGACCGGATCGGTGACGCGCTCCCGCGTCTCGGTGAGCAGCCGCGGGGCCCCGTCGAGGCGGCGGGCGATGTTCTCCAGCCGTTCTCGGAGAGGCGCGAAGTCCCGGGTGAAGAGGGGGAAGAGGGCCTCGCCGATGTGCTCCGCACCGCCCGACGACCCGGCCCACGGCCGGTACTCCGTCTGCCAGAAGAGGCCGAGCCTGGCCTGGTGGATGGCCAGGTCGCGGTCGAGCGCGCGCTCGGGACTCAGCTCCGCCGGATCGAAGGTCGAGAGCTCCTCGATGGTGCGCCGGAAGAAGGCCACCTCCTCGTCGATGGCGTCACGGCCCCCCGACGAGAGTTCGCCGTCGTGGTCGTGGATGCCGAGGAACGTCGCCGACTCCGGCCGCATCGCCAGCTGGTCCCGGAACCAGCGATCGATGGTGCGGTCGAAGCGCGCGTCGACGTCACCGGTGGCCGTCGTCATCGAATCGGTACCTCACATGCATGCCGCCCGGCGTGGGCGGCATCGGTCAGCGGGCGGTCGTGCGCCTCAGCCGGCTGGGGCCAGGGCGCGCTGCAGGAAGCCTAGCACCCAGCCGGCATAGTCCTCCGCGCAGGCCTCGTTTGATTGGCCGTGTCCTGCCCCTGCGCAGACGTGCAGCTCGGTCGGCGAGCCGGCCTCCTCCGCCGCCGCCAGCAGGGACGCGGCGTCGTCGCTGCCGATTGAGCCATCGGCGGCGCCATGGATGAGCAGCAGCGGCCGCTCGTCGAGCCGCTCGACCGATTGGACGGGGTCCACCGCCGAGACGTCCTCGCCCGTGCGCATCAGCGTCCCCAGCAGGATCGCCCAGCTGCCCGGCATCGAGAGGGGATAGCCGGCGCGATCGAGCCGGGCCTGAGCCGCATTCGCGAGCGTCGCATGGGTCGACTCGGCGATGACGGCGTCAACGCGATCGTCGCGGTCGGCCTCCGCCAGAGCCGTCGCGGCGCCCATCGAGACCCCGAGCACCGCGATCGATCCCGGCGCCTTCTCGCGCTCGAGCCAGTCGAGCATGGCGCGCAGCTCGCTGGCCTCGCGAACGCCCTGGGTGGTGGGCGCGTCGGAGCTCTGGCCGTGGTTCCGGAAGTCGAAAAGCAGCAGGTTGTAGGCGTCGTGCAGGATGGACGCGCGTTCGAGCATGGCGCTCTTGTTGCTGCCCCAGCCGTGTGCGAGCACCACCGTCGACGCCGACGGATCGGCGCCGGAGCCGGCCGGGATGTACCAGCCTGCCAGCCGGACCTCACCGACCGTGACAGCGTCGCCGGCGTCTGCCCCTTGCTGGCTGCACTGCTCGGGATCCGGCTCGGCCTCGAGGGCTGCATCGGTGCCAATGTCGTAATTGATCGCCTCGTAGTCCCAGCCGAGGATGGCCGGCGTGCGGCAGTCGGCGCTCGGGGCCGGAGCATCGGACAGCTGGCGCGATCCCTCGTACCCGACGTAGGCGAGATAGGTGACCAGTGCGACCAGCGTGGCGGCGAAGGCGAAGCTCACCCACCTGGTGATGCGGGTGCGTCGCTCGGTGCTCGGATCCGGCGGCAGCTCGTAGGGCATCCGAAGCCGAGTATAGGGCCGAGGTGCGCGCTCACCGGCGTACCGCGTACAATCCGTCGCCGATGACGACCCGACGACCGATCCGAGCCGCCTCCTCCGCGGGAGCACGCGCTCGGGGCCACCACTCCCTAGCGCCCGCCCACCTCGGCGAGGCGACCGCTGCCGCGACGGTCGGCGTCGTGGTGGGTGGGATCGCGCTCGTCATCACCGGCATCGGCGTGATCGCCATGGCCCTCACCATCGGTTCGCGCTACGCCAGTGATCCACCGCCCAATGCGGCCTCCCTCACCCTTGTGCCGGCGCTGATCGGGGTCGGGATCCTCGTCCTCGGCGGCGGGCTCACGGCCGGCGGGATCGCGGTCTTCGGCCAGGTGCCGCGAGCGCGGCTCGTCACCGGCATCCTCGCCGCGATCGCAGCTGCCCTCTCGGCGGCCGGCGCCCTGCTGGCGATGGCGAACCCCCCACCCGACGTCGTCCTCGCGATCGCTCTCACCGTGGCGATGCTGGTCTTCGGGGTCGCCGCCATCCTCCTGCTCCGACCGCGCCGATAGCCGGCGGCGGCTCCCGCGTGGCGCGCACGGTTCTCCTCGTCGGCGCCGTCGGCTGGCTTCTGACGGCGCTGGCCGGCATCGGCGTCGCGGCCATCGGCATCGATGACTTGCGCGCCGCCCTCCCGCCGCTCGCGATCGATGCCGATGCGCTCGGTGGAGCCATCATCGCCGTCGCGATCGCGCTGCTCGCCATCGGCGGAGCGCACGTGGCGGTGCTGCTCGGCGGCCGGCGCCGCTGGGCGATCAGCGCCGGCGCGCTGCTGGCATCGGTGCTGTCGATCCTCTCGCTGGCGCTGGCGGCCGCTGGATTCGCGAGCGCGGCTCGCGAGCCGGCCCTTGCCTGGCCGCTCCTGGGAGCTGCCGTGTTGGCGAGCCTGATGGCCGCCGGCTACGGCATGGCGGCGGTCCGCCTCGCGCGTCAGCTGGGGTCCGGATCGGCCTTCTGAAGGGTCCGGCGGGCTATGCTATGCTCCGCCACCGTGTCACTCCCGCGGGCCCGTGGTGTAGTGGCCAAACATGCCAGCCTGTCACGCTGGAGATCGCCGGTTCGAATCCGGTCGGGCCCGCCATTCCTGCCATGAGTGACCGATGAGCCTTCACGCCGCTGCCACGACAGAGCTGCGCGCATGGGCTCCTCCCGATCCCGCCCAGACTGCCCTGCGCGATGCATTCGTGGCCCACCTCGCGGAGCACGCGGATGGGATGTGGCGAACCTGCGCGCCGGCGCACATCACCGCCAGCGCGGTGATTCTCGATCCCGAGCGCCGGGCACTGCTCCTGGTCCTGCACCGGAAGGTGGGGCGTTGGCTGCAGCCCGGTGGCCACTGCGAGGCCGGAGACATGAGCCTCGGCGACGCGGCCCTTCGCGAGGCGACCGAGGAATCAGGCATACGCGGCCTGCGGCTGCTTCCCGGGATCCTGCATGTCGACCGGCACCCGGCCCCCTGCAATCCGGGCGTCGTCGACGAGCACTTCGACGTTCGGTATCTCGTACTGGCTCCTGCCGGCTCGGTGTCAGCGGTCAGCGCGGAGTCACTCGACGTCCGCTGGTTCGGCTGGGATGACCTTCCGGAAGGAATCGAGCCGACGATCGTCGAGATGCTCTCCGCCGGGCGGGCGGTGATCGAGGGCACAGCGGTGCGTTGATTTCCCACGGCGCCCAGGGCCCTCAGGAACAGGCGTGGAGGAGTTCAATGGCGGCCGGTCGACGCGGCCAGGCGCCGAGCAGGCTTGAAGACCGCCAGGCCGATGGTGACGATGAGCAGGCCACTCCCCACGACCGACGTGATGACCAGCTGCCCACGCTGTGGATCGGTCAGCGCAACTCCCAGCCGCGCGGCCTCGGCAGCCGCCTCGAAGCGAGGGCCGAGGACGAGCAGGACCAGCAACGTCAGCACGGCGGTGATGGCGAGCTTGATCGTCACCCACCAGTAGCGGAAGACGCCCCACCGCGTCAGCAGTGCCAGCGCGAGCCCGGAGCTGAGCGATGCCACGGCCAGGGGACTCATGACCCATGAGCCGATGAGCGCCATGGCAGGGTAGACCGTCGCGGGATCCGCACCCGACAGGCCGGCGACGCCGAGGGCCAGCAGGACCAGATCGGCTCCGAGCGCGCTCACGGTGACGGCGATATGCGCGCTGAGCAGCACATTACGCATGCTGGGCGCGATTCGAGAGCGACCCGGCGTCACGTTGACGGTCACCTTCCACCCGCCATGGCCGAGGCCAGCTCGCGGGGTCGTTGCCCGATGCCGGGCAGAACGGTCGCCAGGAGCACGACCGACGCGGCCACGCTCATCGCGGCGATGAAGGCCCAGCCGGGAACGAACGAGGCAGCATCGCCGAGCGACTCCGTGCCGACCGCTGCGACCCAGGCTGCGACACCGAGCGCGGCGCCGATCTGACGAAACATCGAGTACACGCCGATGCCGGTGGACAGTCGCAAGGCGGGGAGCGCGGCCACCGCGATGGCCACCATCGATGGAATGGCCAGGCCGATGCCGGCGCCGCCGATCAGCTGGGCGGGCAGGAAGGCGCCAACGTAGTCGGGTCGCTCGGTCAGCTGCGCGCCGAGCGAAATCGCCGCGACTGCGAGCAGCATCCCGCCGACCCCGCCCACCCGACCGGCCCCGAAGCGGGCGGTCAACCGCCCCGACAGCCCCGCGAACACGGCGGAGAGGGCCGGGCCGGGCGCCAGCCCGAAGCCGGCCTCCAGGATCGAGAATCGCCACACGGACGTCAGAAACAGCGCACTGCTGACCAGCAGAGCTGCGAACCCAGCCCAGAACAGCACCGACCCGGCCATGGCAAGCGCGAATGCCGGCTGACGCAGCAGGGAAAGCTCGACGACCGGCGCCGGGTGGCGGCTCGAACGCCAGACGAATGCGGCGCCGATAAGGGAGGCCGCAAGCAGGCTGGCGATCATCCGGCCGTCCCGGCTCCATAGCGAGGCCTGGCTCAGGCCAAGGGTCAGCAGCCCGATCGCGACCGCCAGAAGGGCGGCCCCAATGGCGTCCGGGAACCGTGCGGCGGACTCGTCCTTGACTTCCTGCACGATGCGCGGGACGAGGATGAGGGCCAGGGCGCCGAGGGGTAGATTCACCAGGAAGATCCAACGCCAGCTCGCGTCAGCCAGCAGCGCCCCGAGCACGGGCCCGGCCGCGGCCCCGATCCCGGCGATCGCGCCCCAGGCCGCGATGGCGGCGGCACGGCGGTCAGGCCCGAACTGCGGCAGCATCAGTCCCAGCGAGTTCGGCGTCATCGCCGCCGCGCCGAGTGCCTGGACCGCCCGCGCTGCGAGGAGCAGGGACAGCGAGGGCGACGCGGCTGCCAGCACCGACCCGACAAGGAACGTAGCGAGGCCGCCGATGTACAGCCTGCGGCGCCCGTACAGATCGCCGAGCTTGCCGGCCGGGACCAGTGCGGCGGCGAAGATGATCGCGTAGGACGTCAGCACCCACGACAGCTCCGAGAGCGTGGCGGCCGTGAACTCGGCGGCGACTGCGGGCAGCGCGACGTTCACGATGAAGAGGTCCACGACGGTCAGGAAGATCGGGACGGCGAGCACGATGAAGGCGCGCCAGGGGTGCGGGTGTGGCTGTTCCATTTCGCTGCGGTCTCCGTCACAAGTTGCTTGATGCAACGGACCATAGCCCATTGGAGTTGCATCACGCAACTAGTAACCGCTACCCTGCGAGCATGTTGAAGTCACGCTATCCCGACCAGGTCTGCTCGGTGGCGCGGTCGCTCGAGGTCGTCGGCGAACGCTGGTCGTTGCTCATCCTTCGCGACGCGATGTTCGGCGTCACTCGATTCGAGGGATTCCTGGC
>DASVEH010000225.1:0-2121 GCA_036380655.1 Candidatus Limnocylindria bacterium
GGCGTCGGCGTCGACGCGGTCGGATTCCTTGCGGTCGAGCTCGCAGAGCGGCGCGGAATCTGGCGGGCGGCGCGATCCCTGCTGCGTGCGCTGCGGCTGCGGAAGACGCCGATGCGGATCACGCTCGATGGCATCGCCTACCGGACCGGCAGCCCGGCGGTCACCGTCAGCAACGGCCCGTTCCACGGAGCCGGGTTCGTCGTGTCGGCCGAGGCGGACCCGACCGACGGCGTCCTGGACGTGGCGGTCTTCCACGGGATGAACAGGCTCGAGGTCGTCCTCCACTTCATCGGCGTCGCCCGCCGCAAGCAGCGCCGCGAGCCCCGCATCCGGCAGTACCGCGCCGCGCGAGTGACCATCGAGGGGACGCGTCGCGCGCTTCCGGCGCACGCCGATGGCGTCAGCATCGGCTTCACGCCGGTCACCTTCGAGGTTCGACCTGGCGCGCTGAGGGTCTTCCGCTAGAGGTTCAGGCTCGGCCGGAAGAGCCGGTCGTGCGTGGCCAGCGCGTACCGGTCGGTCATGCCCGCGATGTAGTCGGCCGCCTGGGTCTGCGGTGAGGCCTCGTCCTGGCGGTAGGTGTCGGGGATCTCGTCGGGGTGCTCGAGATGCCAGTCCATCAGGTCGCGAATGACGGCGACGGCCCGCCGTTGCTGTCGCAGCTGTTCGGCGGACTGGTAGACGTGCTCGAACATGAAGTCCCTCAGCTCATTCATGACGCCGAGCGTCTCCTCGTCCATGCGGACAGATCCGGTGCGCAGCGACTCCTCGATGACGGCGGTGATCATGGAGCTGATCCAGGATCGGCCCGGCTCGCCGAAGCGCTCGAGCACCCCGGGAGGAAAGGCTTCGCGGTCCAGCGTGCCGGCGCGCAGGCCGTCGAGGGCGTCGTGGGCCAGGTAGGCGATTCGATCGGCGAACCGGACGCAGTACGCCTCCGGTGTGGCCGGTGGGGGATGCACCTTCCAGGAGTGGGCGCGGATCCCATCTCGTACCTCCCAGGTCAGATTGGCGTCCTCGAGGATCTCGAAGATGCGCACGCTCTGTGCCGCGTGATGCCATTCGTCCGGGTCGAAGTAGGGGCTCAGCGCGTCCTCCCCTGTGTGGCCGAACGGCGAGTGGCCGACGTCGTGGCCGAGCGCGATGGCCTCCGCGAGCGGCTCGTTCAGGCTGAGGGCCGCGGCCAGCGAGCGCGCGACCTGGGTGACCTGCATCGTGTGCGTCAGGCGGGTGACGAAGTGGTCACCCTCCGGGTTGAGGAAGACCTGCGTCTTGTGCTTCAGCCGCCGGAACGCCTTCGAGTGGATGATTCGATCCCGATCGCGCTCGAACGCGGTGCGGAACTCGTCGGGTTCCTCGGGCCGTGCGCGCCCGCGCGACGCGGTCGAGCGCGTCGCCGCCGGGCTCAGGCGCTCCTCCTCGGCCTCACGTGCCAGGCGGTCCCTGCGGCGCAGCTCCCCCGTGCCGATCTCCTGCATGCGCCGATGATGCCCGAACGGCGCGCTCCCGGGCGACAAATCAGGCAGTCGGGTCATGTGGAGGTGCCCCGCATTCGGTGGGCGACTGGTAGGGGCGCAATTCGGCCTCCGGACGCCCGGTACCAGTCGCCACGTGAAGAGGCGGCCGACCCTCGGACACCGTGCTAACGTGCCGGGCTCTGCCACCTCCGATGACTCCCGACCCCCGCACCGGCCGCCAGCACGTGCTCGCGGTGCTCCAGGCACTGCTCGTGACGTTCCTGTGGTCCACGTCCTGGATCCTCATCAAGGTCGGCATGGACGACCTCGACCTCGCGCCGCTCTCCTTCGCCGGGCTGCGCTATGCGCTGGCAGCGCTCATCCTGCTCCCCTTCGGCATCCGTGCCGTGCGCGCCGCCCACTCCGTGAGCCCCGTCGGCGTCCGGCTGATGTGGCGCGTGGGCCTCTACGGCCTCCTCTTCGTCGCCGTCGCCCAGGGAGCCCAATTCGCCGCGCTCGCCGTCCTCCCGGCCACCGCGGTGAGCCTGATCCTGTCCTCGATCCCGGTCTGGGTGGCGATGGTGGCCATCGCGCAGGGCAGCGAGCGGCCGACGATCGAGCAGCTCGGCGGCATCGGGGTGCTGACCATCGGCGCCCTGCTCTA
>DASVEH010000226.1:0-2410 GCA_036380655.1 Candidatus Limnocylindria bacterium
TGCTGGCCGCCGCGGGCATCCTCATCTCGTTCCCGCTCGGCGTGCTGCTGGCGCTGGGGCGTCGCAGCGCCATGCCCGCCGTGCGGCTGGTCAGCACCGCCTACATCGAGCTGATCCGGGCCGTGCCGCTGGTCACGATCCTCTTCATGGCGGACATCATGCTTCCCTTCTTCCTGCCCGGCGAGGTGCGCATCGAGCGCGTGACGCGCGCCATGGGCGGGATCGCCCTCTTCTCGGCGGCCTACGTGGCCGAGAACGTCCGAGGCGGCCTGCAGTCGATTCCGTCAGGGCAGCTGGAGGCGGCGCACGCGCTGGGTCTGAGCACCCTGCAGACGAACCGGTTCATCGTGCTGCCCCAGGCCCTTCGGGCCGTCATCCCGGCGAACGTCGGCCTCTTCATCAGCCTGCTCAAGGACACGACACTCGTGTCGATCATCGGCCTGGCGGAGCTGCTGGGCATCGGCCAGGCCATCCTGGCCCAGCCGGAGTCCCTCGGTGCCCACCTCGAGGTGTTCGCCTTCACCGGTGTGATCTTCTTCGTGCTCTGCTACGCGATGTCCCAGGCCAGCTATCGGCTCGAGCGCGCGCTCGGGGTCGGAACCAGATGACGGAGGACCGGATGACCGATACCCCACCGACCCAGGCACCCGATCCCGATGCGGACATGACCCGCAGCGCGGCGGACGCCGCGGAGGCCAGCGACATCATCGTCGCGCGCGACGTGCACAAGTGGTTCGGGCAGCTCCACGTGCTGCGCGGGATCGACCTGACGGTCAAGGCCGGCGAGGTGGTGGTGATCTTCGGCGCATCCGGCTCCGGCAAGTCGACCTTCATCCGCACCATCAACCGCCTCGAGGAGCACCAGCGGGGCGAGATCATCGTCGACGGCATCGAGCTGACGAACGACGTGCGGAACATCGCCGCCATCCGGCGCGAGATCGGCATGGTCTTCCAGTCCTTCAACCTCTTCCCGCACCTGACGGTGCTCCAGAACATCACGCTTGCGCCGATGCGGGTGCGCCGATATGCCCGCAATGATGCGGAGGCGGTCGGCATGAAGCTCCTCGAGCGGGTCGGTATCCCTGAGCAGGCCCACAAGTATCCGGCGCAGCTGTCCGGCGGCCAGCAGCAGCGGGTGGCCATCGCGCGAGCGCTGGCGATGAACCCCAAGATCATGCTGTTCGACGAGCCGACCTCGGCGCTCGACCCCGAGATGATCAGCGAGGTGCTCGACGTCATGCAGTCGCTGGCCCGCGACGCGGGGATGACGATGATCTGCGTCACCCACGAGATGGGCTTCGCGCGCGCCGTGGCCAATCGCATGGTCTTCTTCGACCACGGCGTGATCGTGGAGGAGGGGCCGCCGCGCCAGATCTTCGAGGACCCGCAGCACGAGCGCACCAAGCGCTTCCTGTCGCAGATCCTTCATTAGGTCGCCCGCCCGCCAGACCCCTTCGGTCCGGCGAAATCTCCATAAATCTATGACTTAGGTTTGACCCCGCCAGTCCGCGGATCCTAGGCTGCCATCGCCGCCACTTCGATTCCGCGCATCGGTGACCGATCGGCCTTGTCCTCCACCCACGTCGACCTCGACCGCATACGCGTCCGGTACGCCACCTTCCGCGAGCATTCCGCACCGGACCGGGAGCGCTTCGCGCGCCATCTCGCTGGGACCGACGCCGCCGAGCATGTCCTGCTCGACACCTGCCATCGGGTGGAGCTGGTGTCGGTCGAGGACGGGACCGCGCCCGAGGGCACGCTGCGCGGGACGCCGGCCGTTCGCCGCGTCTTCGAGGTCGTGGCCGGATTCGACTCGGCGGTCGTCGCCGAGGAGCAGCTGCTCGGCCAGGTGCGCGGCACCTACGAGGCGGCGCTCGCCGCCGGAACCACCGGCCCGATCCTCAACGAGCTGTTCCGCCGCGCGCTGCGCTTCGGCCGCCGAGTGCGGAGCCACGCCCGGCCGGGCTCCGACCGCTCGCTGGCCGACCGCGGCGCCGCCTGGCTGACGGACCGCCTCGCGTCGGGCTCGACGGTCGCGGTGGCAGGCACCGGCGAGATGGGCCGACGCGTCGCGGCACGCCTGGCCTCGAGCGGGTACCGCGTCGTCGTCGTCTCCGCGTCCGCGGAACGCGGCGGCCGCGTGCTGGAGCAGCTGGCCGGCCATGGGCACCGACTCGAGACCGGACCGCTCGGATCCCGGGCGATGGCCGACGCGGAGGCAATCGCGCTCGCCGTGCGCACCAGGATCCCGCCCCTGACGCGCGCGCTCCTGGGCAGGCGCCGCCCGTGGGTGCTCGACCTGTCGTCCCCGAGCGCCGTCGACCCGGACGCAGCCGCCCACCTCGGGGATCGGCTCATCACGCTCGACGCGCTCGGAGCGCTGGCGGGCAGCGCGCCGGTGCTGGCGCCG
>DASVEH010000227.1:0-2349 GCA_036380655.1 Candidatus Limnocylindria bacterium
CTGGGCCTGGTGGATCTCGTGGGCGCCCTTCGTCGGCACCTTCATCGCCCGCATCTCGAAGGGCCGGACGGTGCGCGAGTTCGTGGTCGGCGTGCTGCTCGTCCCGAGCGGCGTGAGCTTCGTCTGGTTCGCAGTCTTCGGCGGCGCTGCGATCGATCTCCAGCTCAGCGGAGCGGCAAATCTCGGCGGCATCGTCGGCGAACCCGAGGTCGCGCTGTTCACCATGCTCGAGGAGTTCCCGATCGCCGGCGTGACCTCGTTCGTGGTGATCGTCCTGGTCGCCCTGTTCTTCGTCAGCGGTGCGGACGCCGCCTCGCTCGTGATGGGCATGCTCTCCTCGCGCGGGAACCTCTCACCGGCACGCGCGGTCACCGTCCTATGGGGGGTCTCCACCGGCGCCGCGGCAGCGATCCTGCTGCTCGCCGGCGGGCTGGCAGCACTCCAGCAGGCGGCGATCATCGCCGCCGCGCCGTTCACGCTGGTGATGATCGGGCTCTGCATCTCGCTGTTCAAGGCGCTGGGCCGAGAGGCGGCGCCGCTGATCCTCCCGGAACCCGGCGCCGCCCAGCCGGAGGGCGTCTCCCGCCCCACGGTCGCCGCGCCCCAGCCGCCGGCGGCCGGGAGCTAGCGTCAGCGATTCGAGATAGGAGAGCACATGCCCGACAGCTCACAGCGCCCGTTCCGCGGCCTCTTCGACATGTTCGCCGAACTCAACAGGATGCGAGAGCACTGGACCGAGATCGAGCCGACGACCCAGGGCCGGACCCACGCTACCGCGTGGGTTCCGACCACGGACATCTTCGTGCGGGGGGACGACCTGGTCATCCGCTGCGAGCTCGCGGGGGTCTCGAAGGAGGAGCTGGAGGTCTCGCTCTGCGAGGGCCGGCTCTGGGTCTCAGGCGAGCGCACCGGAGCCCCGGAGGAGGGGCCTGACGTCAGCTACTACGTGCGAGAGCGCCGCTACGGACCGTTCAGGCGGAGCATCAACCTGCCCGAGGGGATCGACAGCGACCGGATCAGCGCCACGACCGTGGACGGACTGCTCGAGATCGTCATCGAGGGTGGCGTCGAGGCGCAGGAGCATGAGCGCATCGAGATCGCCGGCACGGACGCCGGTGAAGCCACGCTGGACGTCGCGCGCGGCGCGTAGATGTCAGCTCCGAGGCCCCAACCCGCCTAGGCGCTCCCATGCAGGATCAGGTGATGACGGCCGCGGTGCTGACTCGCCACGGCGGCGCCGACGCCCTCGAGGTACGACGCGACTGGCCGGTGCCGGCTGCCGGCTCGGGCGACGTGTTGGTTCGCGTGAGCGCGGGCGCGGTCAACAACACCGACATCTGGACGCGCGAGGGCGCGTACGGCCTTCCAGGCCAGCCCAATGCCAAGTCCGGGTGGCGCGGCCCGGTCCGTTTTCCGCGGGTACAGGGAGCTGACATCGCCGGCCTCGTGGTCGGGGTTGGCGCAGGCGTGCCGGGAACGCTGGTCGGCCGTCGGGTGCTCGTCGACCCGGCGATCTACCGCGACGACGGCCGACACGCCCCGCCCGTGGGGTTGCTGGGCAGCGAAGCCGACGGGGGCTTCGCCACGTACGTCGTCGTCCCCGCCACCCACGCGCACGACGTCACCGCTTCGCCGCTGAGCGACGAGCAGCTGGCCTGCCTACCGGTGGCCTACGGCACCGCGATGGGGATGCTCGAACGAGCGGAGGTGCGGGCCGGCGAGACGGTGCTGGTCACCGGTGCCTCCGGTGGCGTCGGACTCGCCCTGGTGCAGCTAGCGGCCGCCCGAGGCGCGGAGGTCTTGGCCGTCACCGGCGCCGCCAAGGCCAGCGCGGTGACGGACGCCGGGGCGACCCAGGTCGTCTCTCGCGATGCCGGCGATCTGGCCGAGCAGGTCGCCGCGGCCGTGGCTACCGGCCTGGATGCCGTGGTCGACGTCGTCGGTGGCCCCGCGATCGATCAGCTGATGCCCCTGCTGCGCGACGACGGCCGTTGGGTCATCGCCGGCGCAGTGGCCGGTGCGGTCGTGCCGTTCGACCTGCGCCGCCTCTACCTGCACAACCTCCGGCTCATCGGGTCCTCGATGCACACGCGGGAGCACTTCGCCAAGCTCGTCGACGTCGCTCGAAGCGGATCCATCCGCCCTCGCATCGCCGGACGACACGCCCTCGCCAACATCCACGAGGCGCAGCAGCAGTTCGTCGCACGCCAGCACGTCGGCAAGATCGTCATCACGCCCTGAGCGGGGACGCTCAGACGCTCTGCTCGACCGCCGCCACCAACTTGGCCACAGCCGAGTAGGGGAGAACCCTCGCCAGTCCACCCAGCGCGGGGCTGATGATGTGACTCG
>DASVEH010000228.1:0-5283 GCA_036380655.1 Candidatus Limnocylindria bacterium
ATCGACATGGTCATCGACCGGGGCGCCTTCCTGGCCGGGGATTACGCATCGGTCTACGACGAGATCACGGCGGTCAAGGAGGCATGCGGCGAGGCGCACCTGAAGGTGATCCTGGAGACCGGCGAGCTCGAGACCTACGACAACGTGCGGCGCGCATCGGTCCTGGCCATGGCGGCCGGCGCCGACTTCATCAAGACCAGCACCGGCAAGGTGCAGCCCGCGGCAACTCTGCCGGTCACGCTCGTCATGCTCGAGGCGATCCGTGATTTCCACGCCCAGACCGGTCGCGTGGTGGGCATGAAGCCGGCCGGTGGCATCCGGACCGCCAAGGAGGCGATCGGTTACCTGACGACGCTGTATGAGACGCTTGGGCCGCAGTGGATGACGCCGGACCTCTTCCGCTTCGGTGCCTCGAGCCTCCTCAACGACGTGCTCATGCAGATCCGCAAGGAGCGCACCGGCCGCTACTCCGGCGGCGACTACTTCACGCTCGACTGAGCGGGCGGTCCTCCGGCGAACTATCGAACCCGGGGCGTGCCTTCGCGCCCGCTGCTAGAGTCGGCTCGATGGACGTCGCTCCCAACACTGTCGCCATCTGGTCAGACCTCGGCTGCCCGTGGTCGCACGCCGTCGTCTGGCGCCTCCACGATGCTCGCCGCCGGCTCGGCCTCGAGGGGCGCGTGCGATTCGATCACCACGTCTTCCCGCTGGAGCTGTTCAACAGCGAGCCGACCCCGCGTCCCCTGCTCGATGCGGAGTGGCGCGCCGCAGCGCAGCTCGCGCCGCGTGCGGGCTGGCAGCCCTGGTCCGAGCCCGAGCACACCTGGCCGGTGACCATGCTGCCGCCGATGGAGGCCGTGCAGGCCGCCAAGCTCCAGTCGCTCGAGGCGTCGGAACAGCTCGACCGGGGGCTGCGCCGTGCCTTCTGGGGGGAGAGCCGATGCATCAGCCTGCGGCACGTGATCCTCGAGGTCGCCAACGAGTGCGATGAGCTCGATGTGTCGACGCTCGCCGCCGCGCTCGATGACGGCCGCGCACGACGGCGGCTGTTCGACGACTGGTCGATCGCGGCGGGAGACGAGGTGCGAGGCTCCGCCCACCTCTTCACGGCCGATGGCAGCGGCGCCCAGAACCCCGGCATCACCATCGGCTGGCGAGAGGATGACGGCCCGGCCGGGGGCACCGCGCACATCGAGCGCGACGACCCGACCGCGATCGAAGAGCTCGTGCGCCGCGCCGCCGCCTGATCTCACGTGCCGCGCTCGTCCGGCGTTTCACCCAGCGTGCACCTGCCGCCGTTCGAGACACTGATCGACGCCCACGCCACGGAGCTGCATCGGTTCCTGGTGGGGTGCGTCGGGCCAACCGAGGCGGAGGATTGCCTGCAGGAGACCTTCATGTCCGCGCTGCGCGCGTATCCACGTCTCAGACACGGCGACAACCTTCGCGCCTGGCTCTACACGATCGCCCAGCGCAAGGCCACCGATGCCATCCGACGCGTTGCCCGGCGGCCGACGCGCGACCTCGACGGCATCGAGCCGGTGGCGCCGCCGGCCCCGGAGCCCGCTGACGACGGCGTGTGGCTGACGGTGCGCAACCTCCCGCCCAAGCAGCGCGACGCCGTGGTCCATCGGTTCGTGCTGGACCTCGCCTATGCGGAGATCGGCACCCGCATGGGGATTACCGAGGCGGCGGCGCGCCAGAACGTCAGCGCCGCGCTGCGCCGGCTGCGTCGCGAGGTCGCACCATGACCGATGAGCTCGAGCGCCGACTGTCCGGCGCGTCACCACCCTCGACCGGGCTCGACGTGCCGCGCCTCCACGCCGCGGTCGCCCGCCGGGCCGCCGACGAAGGGCTGCTCGACGTGGCGTACGGCACCTACGAGTCGCCGCTCGGCCCGCTCACCGTGGTGGTGACGCCGCGGGGCCTCGTGCGTCTCTCGTATCCCGGCGAAGGGGTCGCGGGCCAGCTCGACGAGATCGCGGCGCGCATCTCGCCGCGCATCCTCGAGGCGCCGGAGCGGACCGATCCGGTGCGGCGCCAGCTGGACGAGTACTTCGCCGGGGGCCGGCGTGCCTTCGACGTGCCGATCGACTGGCGCCTGGTCCGCGGCTTCGCCGGCAACGTGCTCCAGGCGACGGCGCGCATCCCGTTCGGCGCCGTCTCGAGCTACCGTGACATCGCCACCGCGGCGGGATCTCCCAACGCGTATCGCGCCGCCGGAAACGCGCTTGGCTCGAACCCGATCCCGATCGTGGTGCCCTGCCATCGCGTCCTTCACGCCGGCGGAGGGCTCGGCGGGTACACCGGCGGGGTGGAGCGTAAGCGCTTCCTGCTCGCCCTCGAGGGGGTCCTGCCGGTCTAGCCGATGGAACGCCCGGCGGCCATGCGGCGTCTGGCGCCGCATGACTCATCGTTGGCTTCTCCTCCCGGCGACCGCCGTCCTCATCGTCCTCGGCGCCTGCGCCGGCCTCGCGCCCGATGATCCCGTCACCCATGACGATCCGGGACCTCCTCCGTCCGGCGATCGGCTGGCGGTGCTGGTCGTGTCGGACGGAAATCGCGGCGGGGGAGACGCCGGGATGACCGTGGCGGATGCGCTCGCGCACCAGGCGACGGACGATCTCGTCTTCGTCTCGGGTGCACTGTTCGTCGCCGCCGACGGGGGCATGCTCCTGTGCGACGCAATCGCCGAGTCGTTCCCGCCGCAGTGCGGCGGGGCGCGGCTCGAGGTCCGGGGTCTCGATCCCTCGACGATCGAAGGCCTCGAGCAGGCGAACGGCGTGCGCTGGGCCCAGGGCGTCGTCCTCTTCGGCTCCGTTGAATGACGACCGATGAGATTCGCGGCCGGACCCCGTCAAACCTGGTGACGACACCACCACGACGGACGAGGAGAACCGATGTACGCGCTCTATCCCTGCCTCTGGTTCGACGGCAACGCCGAGGAGGCCGCCGAGTTCTATGCCGGCCTGATCCCGAACAGCCACGTCGACAGGGTCTGGCGCTCTCCGGCCGAGACGCCGAGTGGCCCTGCCGGCATGGTGCTGACCGTGGACTTCACCGTGGGCGGGCAACATGTCCAGGGCCTCAACGGCGGTCCTGACTTCCGCTTCAACGAGGCCGTCTCCTTCGTCATCGAGTGCGAGGACCAGGCCGAGGTCGACCGGCTGTGGGATGCGCTCACCGCGGACGGCGGGGAGCCGGGGCCGTGCGGCTGGCTGAAGGATCGGTTCGGGCTCAGCTGGCAGATCGTTCCCCGCGAGCTCAACGAGCTCGTGGACGATCCCGATCCGGAGCGGGGACGCCGCGCCATGGAGGCCATGCTCAAGATGGGAAAGATCGAGGTCGAGGAGCTGCGCCGAGCCGCCGACGCCGCTTAGGCGCTCAACGACAGCCTCGCGCCGGGGGCGATGCCGCGCGGTCGGGGTGCGATAATCGAGCGGATGACGCTCACCAAGAAGCCCGAGACCCGCCCGGCGCCAGCGTCCTGGGGCCTGGCCGCCGGCGAGAACCCGTGGGAGTACGCGCCGGCACCCGAGGCCATCGATCACATCCGGATCGAGCCGGAGTACGGCCTCTTCATCGGCAACGAGTTCGTTCCGTCGAAGCCGCGCAAGACGTTCACCGTCATCAACCCGGCCACCGAGGAGCCCCTGGGCAAGGTCGCGCACGCCAGCAAGGCGGACGTGGACCGGGCGGTCGGCGCGGCCCGCGAGGCGCATCGGTCGACCTGGTCGAAGCTGCCGGGCCGGGAGCGCGCGAAGTACCTGTACCGGATCGCGCGCATCCTCCAGGAGCGCTCGCGCGAGTTCGCCGTCGTCGAGAGCATGAACTCCGGCAAGCCGATCAAGGAGTCGCGCGACGTCGACGTGCCGCTCGCGGCCGCGCACTTCTTCTACTACGCCGGTTGGGCCGACAAGCTCGAGTACGCCTTCCCCAACCGTGACCCGCGCTCGCTCGGCGTGGCCGCCCAGGTGATCCCGTGGAACTTCCCGCTGCTCATGCTGGCCTGGAAGATCGCGCCCGCGCTGGCGGCGGGCAACACGGTGGTCCTCAAGCCCGCCAGCACGACGCCGCTGACCGCCTATCTGTTCGCCGACGTCGTGCGCCAGGCCGACCTTCCGCCCGGGGTGGTGAACATCATCACCGGACCGGGCGAGATCGGCATGGAGCTCGTCACCCACCCCGACGTGAGCAAGGTCGCCTTCACCGGCTCGACGGCGGTCGGGAAGATGATCGCCCGGCGCCTGGCCGGGACCGGCAAGAAGGTGACGCTCGAGCTCGGCGGGAAGGCCGCGAACATCGTGTTCGACGACGCGCCGCTCGACCAGGCGATCGAGGGCATCGTCAACGGCATCTACTTCAACCAGGGCGAGGTGTGCTGCGCCGGTTCGCGGCTCTTCGTCCAGGAGAGCGTCTACGAGCCGCTCATCGACAAGCTCAAGGCGCGCCTGGGGACGCTGCGCGTCGGCGACCCGCTCGACAAGAACACCGATATCGGCGCCATCAACTCGGCCGGCCAGCTGGCGAAGGTGCAGGAGCTCGTCGAGTCCGGGATCGCCGAGGGCGCCGAGATTTTCCAGCCCGACTGCGAGCTCCCGGCCCGCGGCTTCTTCTTCCGCCCGACCCTCTTCACGGGCGTGAGCCAGAGCCACCGGATCGCGCAGGAGGAGATCTTCGGCCCCGTCCTCTCCGTGCTGACCTTCCGGACCCCGGACGAGGCGATCGAGAAGGCGAACAACACGCCATACGGCCTCTCCGCGGGCGTGTGGACCGAGAAGGGGAGCCGCATCTTCAAGATGGTCTCGGCCATGAAGGCGGGCGTCGTGTGGGCCAACACCTTCAACCGCTTCGACCCGACCAGCCCGTTCGGCGGCTACAAGGAGTCCGGCTACGGCCGCGAGGGCGGCATCCACGGCCTCGGCGCCTACCTCGACCTGTCCGGAAACGGGAAGAGCGGCCGATGAGCGTGGAGGCATGCGCCTGATGGCCGAGCCGCGTCGCGCGCCGACGAAGACCCGGTCCCGGCGCGCATCGGTCCTCGACCAGCGTGCGGCGCAGCCGCTGGCGACCACCAACGGGGCCGCGGCCCGCGGCGACCGCATCGGGGTGCGGAAGACCTACAAGCTCTACATCGGCGGCGCCTTCCCGCGTACCGAGTCTGGCCGGGCCTACGAGGTGTTCGGGGCCAAGGGCGAGCTGCTGGCAAACGCCAGCCGCGGGACGCGCAAGGACATCCGCGAGGCGGTGCGGGCGGCGCGCAAGGCGCAGCCCGGCTGGGCG
>DASVEH010000229.1:0-7584 GCA_036380655.1 Candidatus Limnocylindria bacterium
GGCGCACAGCTCGCAGGCGCCGGGCTCCCAGGACGGGATCTCGATCCGACCCAGCGCGTGCAGCGGCACCTTCAGCTCGAGCGGCTCGACGGATCGATCGACCATGACCGCGGCCGCAATGGGCTCGACGCCGGCCGCTCGGACCGCGTCGACCGTCTCGACCAGCGAGGCACCCGGGGTCAGGATGTCGTCCACCAGCGCCACCCGCTCGCCTGGCTCGATCGTCCAGCCGCGGCGCAGTACGCGGGTGCCATCGGCCAGCGGCTCCGCGAAGGCGGCGCGGACCGAGCCACCCAGCTGGCGCGCCGTCTCGAACGAGAGCAGCACTCCGCCGGTGGTCGGACCGACCACGAGTGTCGGCAGGTAGGGCTCCAGCGCTTCGGCGAAGCGACGGCACAGCTCGACGCCGTAGCGCGGATGCTGGAGCACGAGGAACTTCTCGAGGTAGCGGGCCGCGTGCCGCCCCGACTTCAGCAGGAAGTGGCCGTCGAGCAGGGCGCCGGCATCCGCGAACAGCGCCTCGACCGACGCCGATCGCAGGGACGCATCGGTCATTCGTAGACGGCGGAGAAGTCCACCGCCGGATAGCGCTCGGCGAGCGCCTCGGTAACCCAGTGCAGGACGTCGGCGGGATCGTAGAAGGCCGCGATCGTCTTCGCCTCGGTGACCATGAGGCCCGGCCGGCGGGCCTCCGCCGAGCTGACGACATCCTCCGGCCGATCGGTCAGGTCGAGGCTCGTCTCGAAGCGGCCATCGGCCCTCAGGACAAGGACGTCGTCCGCCTCGTCGAGCAGCGGAAGGTCGCCGGTCCGGCGCAGGACCTCCTCGGCGTTCGCGCTGAACTCGCGCAACAGCTGCGCCTGCGCGGTGCCGAGCTGCGCGCGGTACGCATCGGCGAGCTGCCAGAGCCGCTGGGCGGCGAGCGTCTCCTGCTGCGAGGTCGGCAGCTCGGCCTGCCAGTCATCCGGCCTCGAGCCTTCGACCAGCTCCTCCTCGCGCGCGAGCTCGTCCGCGGCCACGAGATGCGACGGCGCATCGCGGGCGGCCTCGATCAGCCAGGCGAAGATGTCGGCCGGGTTGTACAGCTCCACGAGCTCGCTGACCGTGTCGACCAGCTGCTCCTGGTCGTACCACTCGTTGTCGGCCGGGTCCTGGTAGGTGAGCCGCGTGGTCCAGGTCTCGTCGACCGGGTGGTAGAGGAGAAAGTCCTGCTCGTTGTCGACCAGCTTGATGGGGCCGATCTCGCGGAGTCGGTCCCGGTTCTGATCGAGGAAGCGGCGCAGCTGCTCGGTCGCCTCGTACAGGAAGTCGCGTCGCTCGAGCTCGGCCTCGGCGGCCAGCTCCCGGAGGGCGACCAGGCGCGGCGAGGGGGCGGTCACGGCTTGAACACGAAGTCGGGACCCATACGCTCGCGCAGGAAGATGGTGTGCTTCTTGTCGAACACCGACTCCGCCACCCGATGGCCGAACCCCCGCATGGAGGGATCGGCATAGAGCTGGTCCAGCACGGCGTAGTTCGGCAGGTCCAGGATGAGAACGTTGTTCCAGGTCGAGCCTTCGGTCACGTTGAACCAGCCGACGAACCGGATTCCGTATTTCTCCTCGGTCTGCCGCGCGGTGCGCGGAAAGATGTGTCGCATGCCGCGCTTGAAGATCGTGTCGCGACCCTTGCGGACGTTGAAGAAGGTCATCATCAGCGGCATTCAGCGGTCTCCCGGCTCATCGGTGTCGTCGTGGGTGGTGCTGATGACCCGCGTCGGGGGTTTCGCCACCCCCGTCTGCCGGCCGCGTCCGCGCCGTCGATCGGCGAAGAAGACCCGCAGCAGGAAGACGCTCGTCATGCTGACGAAGAAGAGGAGCACCAGGGCGATGAAGAGCAGCGTCGCCAGCACCCAGACCGGCCACTGGAACGTGAAGAGGCCGACGGGAATCAGGAGCAGGATGACGGCGAACAGGATCGCCTGGGTGACGAAGCATCCGAAGCCGGGGCCCTCGTTCGGGTCGAGCTCTTCGTTGTGGCGGATGGACAAGCCATTCCTCGTCTGTGATGAGCGGCGAGTGGCGGCCGAATGGTCCCACATCCGCCACCGGGACGCTGAGCGCGTGGTACGTCGCAACAGATCGGCGGGCGTTCCGGCGAAGAAGCCGAGATTCAGGCCCGAAAGGTGATCCGACCCTCGGCGACGGTGAGCCGCACCATCCCCGGCAGCTCCATTCCCAGCAGCGGCGTGTTGGCCGATGCAGACGCGAGGTCCGCCCGCTCGACCCGCCCGTGCGCGAGAGGGTCGAAGACGACCAGGTCGGCAGGCTGGCCGATGGCGAGGCTACGACGCTCGCCGATGATTTCCGCAGGGCGGATCGACAGCGCGGCGACCAGCCGTGACAGCTCGAGATGCCCGGCCTCGACCGCGGCCAGGCAGAGCGAGAGGGCCGTCTCGAGGCCGATCATGCCCGGCGCGGCCTCGCCGAAGGGGACGAGCTTGCGCTCCGCCGGATGCGGCGCGTGGTCGGTGGCGATGGCGTCGATCGTGCCGTCGACCACGCCGGCCAGCAGTGCCAGCGCATCCTCACGTGAGGCGAGCGGTGGATTGACCCGGCACGATCCATCGAAGGCCCGATCGGGGTCGAGGCCGGTCTCGCCTGCCGGATCCTCCCAGGCGAACCGGCGGGATCCCGCCACCCAGGCATCGGTCAGGGCGAGGTGGTGCGGTGTCACGTCACAGGTGATGGGCAGCCCGCGACCACGGGCGCGCCTCACCGCGTCGAGGGCGGCGGCCGTCGACAGATGGGTGAAGTGGATCCGCGCGCCGGTCTCCGCAGCCAGCGCGATATCGCGCTCGACGACCGTCAGCTCGGCGCTCGGGGACCAGCCCGCCAGCCCGAGGCGCGTGGCGGTGGCGCCGGCACGCATGAGGCTGCCCCCCGCGAGGGACGCGTCCTCGGCGTGCTCGAACAGCGGGCGTCCGATGCCGCGCAGGTAGCTCAGCGCGGCGCGCGCCAGGCGAGGCGACGCCACCGCCGCGCCGTCGTCGGAGAAGGCGACCGCGCCGGCATCGGCCATGGCGCCGAGCCCGGCCAGTGATTCGCCGGCCCGCCCGACCGACACGGCACCGATCGTCCGAACGCGGCACGACGCCTCGCGTCCGCGCTCGGCGACCCACGCGAGGCGAGCGGGCTCGTCGAGCGGGGGATCGGTGTTCGGCATGGCGCACACGGTGGTGAACCCGCCGCGCGCCGCGGCCCGCGCGCCGGACGCGACCGTCTCGGCGCCTTCGTCGCCGGGCTCGCGCAGGTGTGTGTGCAGGTCACAGAATCCGGGCGCGGCCACGAGGCCGGCTGCCTCGATCCGTTCCGCGCCGGGCGGCGCGTCCGCCGCGGCGGCCAAGAATCCGTCGACCACGGCCAGGTCACGGACGGCATCGGACCCGTCGTTCGGATCGATCACCCGGACGCCGGCCAGCAGGAAGGTGGCCGGCGCATCGGTCAGGCGCCCGAAGGAGCCCCTGGTCACGCGGCTCCCGTGACCAGTGCCAGGACGGCCATGCGGATCGGCACGCCATTCTCGACCTGGCGGCCGATGAGGCTGCGCGGGCCGTTCGCAAGCTCGGAGCTGATCTCGACGCCCTCGTTCGTCGGGCCCGGGTGCAGGACGGGGGCGCCGGCGGTGGCCATTTGCATGCGGGCCTCGTCGAGGCCCCAGCGCCGCGTGACCTCGCGCAGCGAGGGAACGCCGCTGCCGGCGGCACGCTCCATCTGGACGCGCAGCGTCATCACGGCGTCGGCGCCGGCCAGTGTCGACGGCAGGTCGTCGGCAATCTCCACGCCCGGCCATCCCTCGAAGGCTCGGACCCAGGCCGGTGGTCCACCGAGCCGGACGCGCGCCCCGAGGCTGACGAGCGCGTGCAGGTTCGAGCGCGCGACGCGGGAGTGGGCGACGTCACCGACGATCGCGACCAGCCGCCCATCGAGCGAGCCGAGGGCCTCGCGGAGGGTCAGCGCGTCGAGCAGCGCCTGGGTCGGGTGGGCGTGCGTCCCATCGCCGGCATTGACGATCGCCATCCCGGTGGTCCGCGCCGCGAGGTAGGGTGCGCCCGACGCCGCGTGGCGCAGGACGAGCGTCGTCACGCCGGTTCGCTCCAGCGTTCGGAGCGTGTCGACCAGCGACTCGCCCTTGCCGACGCTGCTGCCCGCCACGCCGAGGTCGACGACGGTCGCCCCCAGCGCCCGGGCGCCCAGCTCGAAGCTGACTCGGGTCCGGGTCGAGCCCTCGTAGAAGGCCAGGCCGACCGTCTCGCCCTCCAGCAGGGACCGATGCCTCCGTTCCGCCCGCGCTCGGCGCATCTCCACGGCCAGGTCGAGGATGCGCTCGATCTCCGCGCGGCTCATGGCGTCGACGTCGAGCAGATGCCGGCCGATGCCCGCGGTTCGCGGGCGATCGAGGATCATGCCGCGTTCTCCGGGCGCTCGATGACGACTTCGTCGGCATCGTCCGTTTCGACGAGCCGGACGTGGACGATCTCCTCCTCGGAGGTCGGCAGGTTCTTGCCGACGAAGTCCGGCCGGATCGGAAGCTCGCGGTGCCCGCGATCCACCAGGGCGGCCAGCCGCACCGCCTTCGGACGCCCGTGATCGGTCAGCGCGTCGAGCGCCGCCCTCACGGTGCGGCCGGTATAGAGCACGTCATCCACCAGGACCACGGTCCGGCCGCTCACTTCGGCCTCGAGGTCGGATCGCTTGACGATCGGGGCGTGGGCCAGGCGCGTCAGGTCGTCCCGGTAGTAGGTGATGTCGAGCGAGCCGACGGGGACCGATGCGCCCTCGTGCTGCTCGATGAGCCCCGCCAGCCGTCGTGCGATCGGGACGCCCCGGCTTCGGATGCCGACGAGGACGAGGTCGCCGATCCCCCCGTTCCGCTCCACGATCTCGTGGGCGATCCGGGTCATCGCGCGACGCAGGTCATCGGCGTCGAGGATGCGGCGTTCGGTCATGCGTCTCCTTGGCGGCCTCGCCGGACCGCGTTAAAGGGCTCGCCGCAGAGTATACGGTGCGCCGTGGACCCTAGGGAGCCAGCGACGAGTCCCAGTCGGGCTCCCCATGCGGGTGGAAGACGGCAGGTCCTGCCCAGCCGTCCTCCGCGACATCCACGGTCTTGAAGTCGTCTGCGACGTTGCCGAGGTTGCGGGTGATCAGGCGCAGCTCAGCACGTGGTGCTTCCAGGCCAGCCGCGCGCTCACGGGCGGTGACGAGCAGGTGCCTCCCCGTCGGCGCGACCTCCACGTCGACCACGACCATCCCATCGGCCACGTCGGCGGAGTCGATCGCGTGCCTCTGCGTCAGCCCGCGAGGATCGGTGGCATGGCCGAAGTACACCCGGTTCGCATCGGGATAGGGCGCGTCATCGGAGGTCTCGCCCAGCCAGTCCGCATGCCAGACGGCGTACGCGTCTCCGTCGAGGCTCCAGGTGATCGCGGCCGACCTGAACAGCTCACCGCGGCTCGGCAGGTCGGAGAAGACCGGCCGCTCCTCGACAAAGGAGTGGATCCCCTCCTCGACCGTGACCTCGGCAAGCTGCGGGGCTCCGTCGAACGCAAAGATCCAGCCGTGGTCTCGATCGGTCGCCATCTGGCCGCTCCAGAAGATGACGAGGGAGCCGTTCGGGCTCAGCAGCGGCTGGAAGACGCCCTCGGCGAACGACATCGCCCCATCCTCCGGCGCAATCGTCCCGCCATCTTCGGGGAGCTCGTGGAGGCTGCTCAATGGCTCCGGGCCGGCCCTGCTGATCCAGAGCCGTGGCGGCGCACCGTCCTCGTCGACCGGCAGGAAGCTGGCGGCGTAGGCGGTGCCCGTATCGGTGATCTGGCGCGTGGACGCTTCGGCGGTGTCGAAGACCCAGACGTCGGTGTTCACCTCGTCCGCCTCCTCGCCCGCATCGGGGTTCATGAGGGTGTAGGCAAGGTGGGCGCCGTCGGGAGACCACGCCAGGCGCTGGAGGAAGGGGCTGCCGGCAATCGAGACGCCGAGGTGCACGGTCTCGCCGATGGCCGCCGTTGAATCGACCGGTGGGGATGCCTCCGGATCGACCGGCTCGGGCGCCTCCGAGAGGCGCGTGGCCCAGACATCGTTCAGGCCGGACTGGCCCTTCTCGGTGATGAAGGCCAGCCACTGGCCGTCCGGTGACAGCTCGGCCACGATCGGCGGACCGATCGGCCCGACCGGCTCGCCCGCGGGATCCTCGTCCGGCGCCTGGACGTCCGCGACCGTCTCGCCGGTGCTCCCCTCGACGACCGAGAGCGAGAGATCCTCGACCGGGCCGGTCACCGCCATGACGATGTCAGGCTCCGGCGCCTCGACGACCGGGTTCTCCGTGGCGCTCGGCTCAGGCGACGGCTCGGAGGTCTCCACGGGGGACGCGTCCGGCGTCGGCGTCGCGATCGGTGGCAGCGTCGGGCGCTCCGTCTCGCTCGGCTCGACGATCGCGCTCGGCGTCGGGCTGGTGTTCACACCGACCGGCGGGTCGGATGCCTGGCCGTTGAGGATCACGATCGCGAGCAGGGCACCGGCAACGGCGGCCAGGCTGCCGCCCACGCCGGCGAAGATGACCGCCGGGCGGCGCCACCATGGGACCGCGGCGAACCGTCCGCGCTCGATGCCAGTCCGCACGCGCGCGCCGAGATCGCGCGGCGGCGCGACGTGCCGGAGGCCCGACATGATGCGGCGCTGGTCGGCAAAGGCTGCGAGCGTGGCCCGGCAGGCATCGCAGGAATCGAGGTGAGCATCCAGGCGCTGGCGCTCCGTCGGCGTCAGATCGTCGGTGAGCGAGGCGCTGATGAGCTCCTCGAAGGGCTCGTGACGGTTCATGGTCATCGCGCGAAGCCTTCCGCCGAGAGGGCACGGCGCATCTCCCCGCGGGCACGGCACAGCAGGGTGCGGACGGCCGCGTACGAGAGCCCCATCACCTCGCCGATCTGCTGGGCGCTCATGTCATCGAGGTCGCTGAGGAGCAGGCACTGCCGATGGTTGGGACGCAGGCTGAGGAGAGCGCGCTGGACGCGCTCGTCGAGCGTGGAGGCCATCACCTGCGCCTCCGGACCCGGGCCCTGGTCCGGTCGGTTGGCGAACGCGGGCGCGTCGTCGCCCATGGGCGTGACCATCCGGCGGCGACGCATGTCGTCGATGGCGGTGTTGGTGGCGATGCGGTACAGCCACGACCGGGTCGACGTCGCGTCGGTCACGGTGTCCAGCTTGCGATAGGCCTTGATGAACGTGTCCTGCGTGATGTCGGCCGCGCGGTCGTGGTCGCCCACCATGCGCAGCACGTAGTTGTGGATGGGGGCGGAGTACTCCTCGAAGAGCCGCTCGAACTCGACCTCGCGAGCGTCGACGGCATGGCGCGTCACCGCGGGAGCGTCCCACGGGATCGGGCCGGGAACCGCCATCGACTGCACCTCGTCCTCCGCACCTACCGCCCCTCCTCGGTCTGCCAGTGACGCATCGGCCGCTCCAACTGTTACCGACGCAGGTGCGTGCGCAGCACCTCGGCCGCATATTCGGGCGCGACCGGGTTCACCGCCAGGGCGGTCGCGCG
>DASVEH010000230.1:0-4101 GCA_036380655.1 Candidatus Limnocylindria bacterium
TCGACGTGGTGGTCGGCGGCGCCACCGCCGCGCTGCTCCTCGACGTGCTGCGGGTCTTCTTCGGCGTCGAAGGCCTGGAGACGGCGACCAGCTGGGTGCTCGGCCTCGTCGTTCTGTCGGCCCTGGGTGCCATCCTCACCGGCCTGACCGACTACAAGGACACGGCGCCGAGCAGCGCCGAGCGCGACATGACCGGCCTCCACGGCCTCATCAACATCGCCGGCACCATCATCTTCGCGATCTCGCTCCTCCAGCGTCTCGGCGGCGGGCACGATGGCGCCTTCTGGGTTCTGCTGGTTGGCTACCTGGTCGTCAGCGTCGGCGCCTACATCGGCGGACACGTCGTCTACAAGTACGGCTACATGGTCAACCACAACGCCTTCAGCCGCAGCAAGCGGGCGAAGGACTTCACGCCGATCATGGCCGCGTCGGAACTGCCCGAGGAGACGCCGACGAAAGTGTCGTTCGGATCGACCGCGCTGATGCTGGTGCGGCGCGGCGACGTGGTGCACGCCCTGAAGGAAACCTGCTCGCACGCCGGTGGACCGCTCTCGGAGGGCGCCCTGGGCGAGGGCACCATCACGTGTCCGTGGCATTTCTCGACGTTCCGGCTGGCGGACGGCTCAGTGGTGCACGGGCCGGCCGGAACGCGCCAGGTCTCCTATCGAGCCCGCGTCAACGGCGATCAGGTGGAGATCCAGGGCCCGTACGAGTAGCGGCACGGGTGCCGCCATGCCAACCCCGCCGGGACCGTCCCTGAGCGGAGACGCTCCATCCGCTAGACTCAGGCTCCCGAGCGTGACCACTGCCACCCGCTGTGTCCTGAGGCGCCCGCGTGTCCTACCTGCCCAGCACCGAGCACGACGAGCTGCGTGCGATGGTGCGCGAACTCGCCGACGAGCAGATCGCGCCGCGCGCCGCCGCCATCGACGAGACGGCCGAGTTCCCGCACGACCTCAAGGAGCTGCTGGCCCAGCAGGATCTGCTCGGCACCTGCTTCGAGGAGCGGCATGGCGGGACCGCGCTGGACACCGTGGCGCAGTGCATCCTGGTGGAGGAGATCGCGCGCGCCGATGCCACCACCAGCCTGATCCCGATCGTGCAGAAGCTCGGCGCCCTCCCGATCCTGCTGTCAGGCAGCGAGGAGCAGAAGGACCGATACCTGCCGCGGCTGGCTTCCGGGGAGTGGCTGATCGCGTTCGCGCTCACCGAGGCTGCCGCGGGCAGCGACGTGGCCGCCAACCGGATGCGGGCGACCCGTGACGGTGACGACTACGTCCTGAACGGCAGCAAGCGCTTCATCACGCACGGCAGCGTGGCGAACGTGCTGACCGTCTTCGCGCTGACCGACCCGCAGGCCGGTGGGCGCAAGGGGATGAGCGCCTTCATCGTCGAGACCGATACGCCGGGCTTCGCCGCCCCGCGCGTCGAGCACAAGATGGGGATCCGTGGCTCGCCGACCGCGGAGCTCACCTTCGACGACGTCCGCGTGCCATCCGGCAACCGCATCGGCCAGGATGGCGAGGGCTTCAAGATCGCCATGGCCACCCTCGACCGATCCCGTCTGAGCATCGCGGCCCAGGCGGTGGGGATCGCCCAGGGGGCGCTCGACGCATCGGTCTCGTATGCGTCCGACCGGACGCAGTTCGGCCAGCGCGTCTCCGACTTCCAGGGCATCCAGTGGATGCTCGCCGACATGTCGGCCCAGACCGAGGCGGCCCGTCAGCTGACGTATGCCGCCGCCGCGCGGGTCGATGCGCACGCCCCCGACCTGCCGTACTGGACGTCGAGCGCCAAGCTCGTGGCCGGCGACACCGCGATGCGGGTCACGACCGATGCCGTCCAGGTTCTGGGCGGATACGGCTATATCACCGAGTATCCCGTCGAGCGCATGATGCGTGACGCCAAGATCACGCAGCTCTACGAGGGGACCCAGCAGATCCAGCGCCTCGTCGTGGCGCGCCAGCTCCTCCAGCGGGCCGGCGTCGACACGAGGGGCTCGTAATCCACAGGAGCAGAGCAAGCGGATCGTGAAGATCGTCGTCTGTATCAAGCAGGTCCCGGCCACCGGCGCCGACAAGCGCTACACCGATGACCTGCGCCTCGACCGAGCCGGAGTCGAGGCCATCATCAACCCGCTCGACGAGTACGCCATCGAGCAGGCACTGCGCCTCGCCGATGACGGCTCCGCCGATGCGGTGACCTACCTGTCGATGGGGCCTGAGCAGGCATCGGAAGCCCTGCGCCGCGCGCTCGCCATGGGCGGCGACGACGCCGTGCTCGTCACCGATCCCGCCCTGGCCGGTGCCGACGAGTGGGCGACCGCCAAGGTGCTCGCCGCCGCCCTCGATAAGCTGGCGCCCGACGTGGCCCTGATGGGCATGGCCTCCGACGACGCACGCGGCTCGCTCGTCCCCGGCGCGGTCGCGGCCATGCGCGACGTGCCGCTTCTCTCCTACGGCTCGGAGCTCGCGGTCGCCGGTGGCGAAGCTCGTGTTCGGCGTCTCTCGGCGACGGGCTTCGATTGGATCGCCGCGCCGCTGCCGGTGGTGGCCACCGTCACCGACCAGGTCGGCGAGCCGCGGTACGCCAGCCTGAAGGGGATCATGGCGGCCAAGCGCAAGCCGCTCGAGACCTGGTCGCTCGGTGATCTCGGCCTCGACGCCGGGGAGCTCTCCGGTGCGGCCCTGACCACCGTGACGGATGCGAGGCCACCGGAGGCCAAGGCGCCGACGGAGCGCATCGAGAACCTGCCACCCGCCGAGGCCGCGGCGAAGATCGCCGACTGGCTCGCCGCACGAAAGTTGATCTGAGACAGATGAGCAACGACATCCTCTTCCTGGCCGAGTTCGCCGGCGGCAATCCGGCGCGATCGGCCCTCGAGCTGGCCACCGGCGCCGCCGAGCTCGCCTCGCAGTCGGGTGGCAGCGCGGTCGCGCTGGCCTACGGCTCGGGCGCCGCCTCCGGCGCGGCCGGGCTCGGTGCCCACGGCGCGGCGCGCGCCATCGTCCTCGGCGACGAGGACCGACCGGCCATCACCTACGCCGGATCGCTCGTGGCGGCCGTGCGCGAAGCCCAGGCGCTGGCGGTGCTGGCGCCGGCGACCCCGAACGGACGCGACCTGGCGGCGGCACTGGTCGGGACGCTCCATGTGCCGGCCTTCGGCCCGGTTCGGGCGGCTCGGGTGGTCGATGGCGTGCTCGAGACCGAGCAGGCCACCCTCCAGGGCAGCGTCATCACGACGGCGCGTCCGTCCGATGGCGCCCCGGCGCCCTCGGTCGTGCTGGTGCTGGCGAACACGTTCACCCCGGCCGAGGGCGGCGCCGGCTCGGCGGACGTCTCGCAGGCGCCGGCGGCGGCTGGTTCGGCGCTCTCGCGAGCTTCTGTCGCCGAGAGCCATCCGGCTGAGGCGAAGGTCGTCAACCTGGAGGAGGCCACCGTCATCGTGGCCGGCGGCCGAGGCGTCGGCGGGGAGGAGGGCTTCGGCCCCCTGCGCGACCTCGCCGCTGCGCTGGGTGGCGCGGTCGGCGCCTCCCGCGCGGCGGCCGACGCCGGCTGGATCCCGTACCAGCTGCAGATCGGCCAGACCGGCAAGGTCGTGAAGCCCGCGCTCTACATCGGCGCCGGCATCAGTGGCGCGATTCAGCATCGCGTCGGCATGCAGACCGCGGAGCACGTGGTCGCCATCAACCGGGATCCGGACGCGCCGATCGGCGAGTTCGCCGACCTGTTCGTGGTCGGGGACCTGTTCCAGATCGTCCCGGCGCTGACCGAAGAGATTCGGCGCCGCAAAGGGCATGAGGGGGCGTAGGCTACGACGATGCGCGCACTGTTCGGCGGCCGGAGACGAAGCGTCTTCGGGCACGGCAAGGAGCTCGGCGTGTACCGGAACGAGGTGTTCCACCGCACCGAGCGGATCGACGGCTTGCTGGCCGCGGTGGCCGACGAGATCGATGCCCTCCGCCGCCGGGACCTGAGTCCCGACGAGGCGGTGAGCCGGCTCGGGGCCCAGGAGGAGCTGCTCGAGGAGGAGGTCAAGGGCCTGCAGGGCATGCTGGCGCCCGAGGAGCTCCACGGCCTCCACATGGAGTACGAGGCGAA
>DASVEH010000231.1:0-4244 GCA_036380655.1 Candidatus Limnocylindria bacterium
ATGCTCAATCCGACCCTCTCCGACCTGGTTGGCGGCATCCAGCCGGTGACCCTCGGTGACGAGGAGGCACGGCGGCGCGGGACGCAGAAGACGGTCCTCGAGCGAAAGGCACCGCCCACCTTCGACGTCCTCGTCGAGATCGTGGAGCGCGACAACGTGATCGTCCACCGCAACGTGGCCGAGACGGTGGATGCCATCCTGCGCGGCCACATGGTTCCCCCCGAGGCTCGATACCGCGACGAGGCGGGCGAGCTCAAGGCGATGACCAAGTACGACTACCGCATCAGCGAGACGCCGACCGGCAGCCCGGCCTTCGCGCCGCTCGAGCCGACCGGCGGCTTCGGCGCCTTCGGGCGCGGCGGTCGCGGCGGAGGGAGCGGCGGCGCGCGGTACGAGCGGAGCGGCCTGCGCGCGCTGCCCGGCGGCGGCGAGTCGACGGGTCGCTCCCAGCGCACGCTGCCGGGCGAACGGATCAGTGGAAGCAGCGGCGGGACGGCGGCCCCCGCCAGCGAGGCGCGACGCGAGCTCGAGCAGGCGCTCGCCGAGATGGATCCGGACGCCGCGGTGGACCGCCCCATCGGCGCACAGCGGCCGGCCTCCGAACGAGCGCGCTCGCATCGACCGATGAGCGTCTTCGCCTTCGGTGTCAGCCGCAAGCGCCTGGAGCAGGCAGTGCGCGAGCTCGGGGTCCCGGTGACCGTGGCGCGTGAGCTGGACGAGGCCGATGCGGTCGTCACCCTGCGCAACTACTACCGACGCAAGCCGGCCGCCCTCCGCGATGCCGAGTCGCACGGCGTGCCGATCTACGTCCTCAAGACGAACACGATCCTGCAGATGGAGAACATGCTGGCCTCCCTCTTCGACCTCGAGGCCGATCCGCAGGAGGCCGCGCTGCGCGAGACGGCCGAGGCGATCGGCCTCGTCCAGGCGTCCGGCCACTCGGTCGAGCTCGCGCCCCAGAACGCCTACGTGCGCCGGCTCCAGCACCAGATGGCCGAGAAGAACGCCCTCATGTCGCGCTCTCGCGGGTCTGAGCCGAACCGGCGGGTCGAGCTCATCCCCGAGGAAGGACGCAGCTGGCAGTGAGTGGCCGTGCGGGCCGCGTCGTGCTGGTCGTGATCCTGGCGGTGATCGTGCTCGCGCTGGTCGCCACCAGCGTTCTTCCTCCGGCGTGACGGCCGGCGGCCGCTTCATCACGCTGGAGGGTCCGGAGGGAAGCGGCAAGACGACCGCCTCGCGGCACCTCGCCGAATGGCTCCGCGCGCGCGGCGTCCCCACCATGCTGACCCACGAGCCGGGCGGGACGCCGCTCGGTGACGAGGTGCGCCGCATCGTGCTCCACATGCGCGGCATGAGCGACGACCTCGACCCGCGAGCCGACGCGCTGCTCTTCGCGGCGGGACGCGCGCAGCACGTGGCGACCGTCATCCGGCCCGCCCTCGAGCGCGGCGAGTGGGTCGTCTGCGCGCGCTACATCGACTCCTCGCTCGCCTACCAGGGCGCCGGCTACGGCAACGACATGGCGGACCTGCGCCGCCTCCAGGAGTTCGCCACGGCCGGGCTGCGCCCCGACCTGACGCTGCTCCTTGACCTGCCGGTCGACGTCGGCCTGGAGCGGACCCGTCGCCGAGCGGAGTGGAACCGGTTCGAGGACACCGAGGAGCTCGCCTTCTTCGAGAGGGTCCGCCGGGCCTACCTCGACTTCGCCGCCGATGAACCCGACCGCTTCGAGATCGTGAACGGCTCCGGGTCGGTCGAAGAGGCGGACGCCGCGATCCGCGGCATCGTGCAGCGGCGGCTGCTCTGACTCCGCTCGGGACACCGTGGCGGCTGGCCCGCGGCCGCTTCGCTGCGCCATACTGAAGGCCGGCCATCGACCGCCGTGCCCCGTGCTGAACGAAGGAGCCGCCCACCGATGAAGCTCGTCACCGCCATCGTGCACAACGAGGATGCCGCCACGCTCGTCGACGCGCTCCTCGAGAAGGAGTACCGAGCGACGCGCTTCAACTCCTCCGGCGGCTTCCTGAAGCAGGGCAACGCCACGATCATCCTCGGCGTCGAGGACGACCAGGTCGAGGACGTGCTCGAGATCATCAGCGCCAACTGCCACTCCCGCAAGCAGTTCGTGAACCCGATGCCGCCGATCATGGAGCCGGGCGAGTTCTACATGCCCTACCCGGTCGAGGTGGAGGTCGGCGGGGCCACCGTCTTCGTGCAGCCCGTGGAGAGATTCGAACGCCTCTGACCGGACCCGTGCAGCCAGCCTGGCTGGACGCTCTCGAGGCCGACGCGCCCGACGTGGTCGCCTGCTGGCGGGCCTTTGACTGGAACCGCGCCGGATTGAAGGCGCTTCGCGGTGAGCTGCGTGCACGCGTCGAGGAAGGAGCCGCGCCGCGCATCCTGGCACAGCAGGAAGCGGTCGGCGACGAGCTGGAGAAGGTGCTGCACGCTCTCCCCGAGCGGCTCCTGCGCGCGCCCGGCGGTGAGGAGGACTGGAACGTGGCCCAGGCCTTCGCGCACACCACCGCGGCTCGCCGCTTCCTCGCGACCTGGGCATCCCTCGACGCCGCCGGCCAGTGGCCGGAGGACCGGCCACCCGCCGTGACCGCCTCCATTCCAGGCCCCGCCGATGCCGGCTTCGAGCTTCTCCAGACCTTCCTGGATAAGTCGCGAGCGGCCATCCGCACCGCCGCTGTACGCATCGAGGGCCACGAGCTCGACCGCTGCCGCATGCGCCATCCCCTCATCGGCCATCTGCGGTGTGGCGACTGGCTTCTCTTCATCGGCATCCACGACCTCATGCACCTGGAGCAGCTCGACCGCCTTCGGGAGGCCGATGCGGCAACGGCCGGCGATGCCTGAGCGGCCCGCACCGCTCGTCCTGGTCACCACTCCCCCCGGCGGCCAGCCCTTCGGTAGCCACGCCGCCATCGCCGCCGACGGCCAGCGTCTGCTGGCGACCGATCTCTCTCGGCGGCTCGGTCGCCTGGGTGCCGCGGTCGCCCCTCTCCCCGCATCCGCCGTCGAGCCCGGCGCCCGCTTCCACTGGGGACGCTGGTTCACCGAAGCGGCGCGGGCAGCGCTCGATGGGGCGCCGGGTCCGGTCGACGCCATCGGCTACGCCGGTGGCAGCGCGCTCAGCCTGGTCGGCGACGATGCGCTCGACGCCCTGCTTTCGCCGATCGCCGGCGAGGTGGTGGCGAACAACCGCTTCAGCGCCGATGCGTTCGTGGTGGCCGGAGACCTTGCGGCCGCCCTGGCGGCCATCGCGGCGTGCGACACCGATAACGCCGCGCCGCGCGCACTGAACGACGCCGGTTTCGCCTGGCGCGACCTGGGCTCGACGTCATGGTCGCGGTTCGACGTCGACACCACGCTCGACCTGGCACTGCTGCGCCTCGCCACCCGGCTTACCGGCACCCGGCCGCTCGACGGATCGGTCCGCGGCTATCTCGAGATGGCGCGGCTGCCCGGCGGCGGCTCGCTGGAGGTCCCGCACCTCGAGCGCATCGGCGAGGTGGTCCGCAACCGTGCCGCCGAGCTGGTGGTGGCCGGTCGCGTCCCGGTCACGACCTGGCAGGCGCTCGAGACGGAGACGGCCTGTCGCGTCCGGGCCCTGGTCGAGGAGCGCGGCATGCGATCGGCGCGCGACCCGGACAGCCATCCCCGCTCGATCCTCGCGGCGCTGATGCGGCGCTCGTCGCCGACCGATTTGGTCGAGGAGCTCGCTCGGCTGGGCGACGCCGTGATCCTCGACACGCGAGTCCTAATGGCGGCGCTCGCCGGCTCGTCGGACGCCGGGCATTGGCCACCGGAGGACGAGCGCTTCGCATCGGACTTCGGCGATTACGCGAGGGTCCAGACGCCCTGGCTCCGCGAGCTGACCGAGGCGGCCGCGAGCGCATCGGTCCCATTCCTGTTCGGCGGCCACGCTCTGGTCAGCGATGGCCTCCGCCTGGTCGTGGCGGCCGCCTGGCAGGGCCGGTAGGGACGCCTGAGAGCGGCGAGCTCCCCTGCTAGACTGTGAATCGAGCGGGCGAGCGACTCGCCGGCCCGCTCCCTTGAATGACGACTTACTTGTCGGGCGGCGTGCCCGACGGGGCCATGCACCAGCGTGCAACCGGAGTGGAGATGGATCACACCGGACTGCTCTACGTCATCGGATTCGCGTTCGCCGCGACGACCTTCGTCTTCGGCACGATCCTGTTCAGCTGGCTGATCACGCATCGGCGGCGGCGCCCGCA
>DASVEH010000232.1:0-2844 GCA_036380655.1 Candidatus Limnocylindria bacterium
CCGTCCTCGACCCCTGAGCCGCAGAACGTCGCGTTCGCGGAGGCATCGGTGCCCGGAGCGGCCCTGAATTCGGGGATGACCGTGGTGCTGCCCGGTGGCGATGGGCTCGTCGCCCTCGGCTTCGACGGCGCCTTCGGTACCATCCTCTGGACTTCCACCGACGGGACGGAGTGGCGCGACGTGACACCCGAGGGCTTCGCGCGCATCGGCGTGGCGGGCGCGACCGTCGTCGAGGACGGCCTGGTCGGCGTCGGTCGCGGCGACACGATCAACGTCGACGCCAACGTAGCCGCCGCGATCCTTAGCGAGGACGGCCTCGCCTGGCGACCGGCACCCGGCGGCCTCGACCTCCAGGGCCAGATGATCGACGTCATCGAGACCGATGACGGCCTGTTCGCGGTGGGCGGCGTTCCCGGCGCGGACTCCGCCGGCGTCTGGCGCTCGACCGATGACGGCGAGACGTGGGAGCGGATCGGCGGCGACCTCGAGCACGCCTTCCTGTGGTCGATCGCCGAGGGCGGACCCGGGCTGGTCGCCGTCGGCTGGCGCCGCAACCCCGAGCCCGATGCCGCGGTCTGGACCTCGGCCGACGCGGGCACGACCTGGGAACTTGGCCCCGACCCCGAGGGCTTCGCCGGCTTCGAGGCGACCGACATCCTCTCCCACGACGGATCCCTCGTCATGGCGGGAAGCGCCTTCGACGGTCGTGGTGGGCAGATCTGGACCTCCGCGGACGGGATGGCCTGGGAGCTCGCCGACGTGTCCGGCGGAATGGACGGCACGTACGCCCGCAGCCTGGTTGCCACGCCGATGGGCCTCGTGGCGGTGGGCGGCGGCGACGACGCTGCGGCCCGTGCCTGGATCTCGTCCGATGGCCGCTCCTGGGAGCCGCTCGGCGAGCCCCTGCCGGACGCCTACTTCAACGCCGCGTTCGCGACCGACGATGGCCTCGTCGTCGCCGGTGCGACCCAGACCGGCACGCTCGAGACCGGGATCGAGTCGCACGCCCAGCTCTGGACCGCTGCGCTGGGCCGCTGAGCTCCGCCTTCGCCGCGCCACAGCATGGTTCGGCCTAGGCGACAACCTCCAGCGAGGTCGTGACGGGAACCGGGTTGGCGATGATGTCGCGCACCGGCGAGGTGTCCTGGACGTATTGGCACAGTTCCTCGAGCTGCTCGGCCGTTGCGTTCGGCGAGCGGACCCAGGCCCGAGCATGGATGGCGCCGAAGCCCGGACGCGTCTCCTTCGTCAGTCCCAGGAAGTTCTGGACGTCGATGTCGCCCGTCACCTCGTAGCGCAGCTCGCTGAGTTCGATGCCGCGCGCCGCGGCGTTCGCGACGAATCCGACGCCATAGCAGAAGCCGAGGGCGGCGAGCACGAGCTCGACCGCGTTCGGCCCGCGGTTGGCGCCGAGGAGCACCGGCGGCTCGTCGCCAGTGAGGCTGAAGGGCTGGGGACGCTCCACCCGCTCGCCGTTGTGGATGAAGTCGCCGATCTCGGCGTGATTGAGCGTGCCGTCCTTCCAGGCCGTTGTGGCCTTGAAGGTGAACGTCGAGATCGAGGGATGCTCCTGGATGGCACCGATGGTGGCGACCAGCTGGTCGACATCGATGCCGTTGCGAACGGTGACCGTGGCCATAATGGTCCTCCTATGGGCTGCTGCCGCCGACACCTGCGGCGGTCCTCACCGGCATCGACGTCCGGAGGACCGGGCGCTATTCCGCCTCTCCTCCGCGCTGAGCGTGAGGGAATAACTTCATCGGCGCAGGCGTCTAACCGATGGGCACCAGCGCGCCACAGCAGGGACAGACGAGGAGGACCGATGGAGACGGAGGCTGTGGCGGCATCGCCAGCGCCGCCGTTCAGCGTCGTCCTCGACAACCATGGCGATGCGCTCTATGGCTACTGCCTCCACCTGACCCACCACCAGGCCGATGCCGAGGACCTGCTCCAGGAAACCCTGATGCGGGCCATGCGCGGCCATGTCAGCCTGAGGGACCCCGAGCGGGCACGGCCGTGGCTGTTCACGATTGCCACCAATGCTTGGCGCGACCGGCAGCGGGCGCTCAGCCGGCGGCCGACGACGGTGCCACTCGATTCGCAGAACGTCGACGAGGACTTCAGCCTGTTCGCCACGGTTGCGATCGAGGATCCGTTCCCCTACTCAGACGAGCTGCATCTCGACTTCCTGCGGCTTTTCGGCGACGAGGATCTCCAGGCGGTCTTCGCGCAGATCTCGGCTATCTACCGGCTCCCGCTCATCCTGACGACGGTTCACGGATTCAGCTGCAAGGAGTCGGCAGCGATCCTCGACGTGCCGCTTGGGACGCTGCTGTCTCGCCTCCATCGCGGGCGAAAGCAGCTGGAACGAGGGCTCTGGGACTACGCAGTGCGACGCGGCCTGGTGAAAGTGAGTGACGACGATGATTGACTGCCGCGAGGCGGTGGCCCGCATGTGGGCCTACCTGTCCGAGGGCCTCGAGACCCATGATGCCGATGCGCTGGAGGAGCACCTGGGCGTCTGCCAGCGCTGCTGCGGCGAGCTCGAGTTCAGCCGGCAGCTGCGCGAGCGAGTCGCCGAGGCCGGTGCTCGACCGATCCCGCCGCCGGACCCGAGGTCGAGGACGACCTCACCGGGCGCCAACGCGGCATGCCGGACGGGGTTGCCGACCCCGAGGGCCATGCGGATCGTCTCGTCCGGCAGGCCGTCGAGCTCGTCGGCCGAGTACATGCGGTGGGCGACGGCACCATCGCTCGGCCTGACGTCCGCGTAGGTCGACCGCACCGCGGCGCGAATGGCGTCCTGCTGCAGAAGGTCGGCTCCGGCGATATGGCCGACGTGCG
>DASVEH010000233.1:0-5377 GCA_036380655.1 Candidatus Limnocylindria bacterium
CGCCACTGCCGTCGAATGGAGCGCACGGAGGAATGCGCCCAGCGCCGCGCCGAGTGCCAGGCGACCGTCATCGGCAAGGCCCGACTCGGCGAGCTCGACACCCGGCAGGTAGGCAGCGCCGAACCACGGCCATGGGTAGCCGTCGGCCGGAACGCCGACGAAACGCGGCTCCGGGATCGGCAGCGGCAGGTGCGCCGCAAGCCGGGGCAGGACCTCGATCTCGCGGCGGACTCCCGGCACAGCGATCTCGCGGCGCGGGAAGCGGAAGGCCCAACGTCCGTCGACGAGGTGGACGACGTTGTCCCAGCCCGCGGCAACCTCGCGAACCTCGGCATTCGCCAGCTCGGGGAACTGGGCGCCGATGAGCGCTCGCGCGCGATCGGCGTCGACCTCGATCTCGGGATCCCACTCGGGCATGGCGGGGACCTTAGCGGAAGCCGCGCCGCGTCAGGGCGTCGGCGTGGAGTCGTGCAGTCGCGCGGTGATGCAATCGTGGGGCACGCAGCGGGGTTGACGCGACGGCAACCCTCGGACGAACGGACCGGCGAGCAATCAGGCGACGCGCCGGGTCTTCTTGTTCACGTAGTCGACGAGGACGTACTCGCCGAGGTGCTCGGGCTCGACGTAGAACGCGCGCCCGCGGTTGATGCGCGACATGAGGTCGACGAACTCGGAGAGGTAGCGCGAGCGCTCCAGCATGAAGGTGTTGATGACGATCCCCTCCTGGGTGCATCGGCCCACCTCGCGCAGCGTCGACTGGACCGTGCGCAGGGTGGGCGGATAGGCGAACTCGACCTGCCCGGCCTCAATGTGCGCCGTCGGCTCGCCGTCGGTGATGACCACGATCTCCTTGTTGCCGCCGGCCGAGCGGCCCAGCAGCTGGCGCGCGATGATCAGGGCGTGCTGCAGGTTCGTCCCGTACTCGAACTCGTACGGCGACAGGGTCGGGATCGACTCCGGCTTCAGCTGGCGGGCGTAGTACGCGAACCCGACGACGAAGAGCCGATCCCGCGGGTACTTGGTGTGGATCAGGGTGTGGAGCGCCATGGCCACCTTCTTGGCAGCCGATGAGCAGCCGCGAAGCAGCATCGAGCGGCTCATGTCGAGCAGGAGCACGGTGGATGACAGCGTCGTCTCCTCCGAACGCGAGACCTCGAAGTCGTCGGGGCCGATGACGACCGGCGTGCCCGGGCCCCTGCGGCTCATGGCGTTGAACAGGGTGCGGTTGATGTCGACGGCGAAGGGGTCGCCGAACTCGTAGCGTTTCGTCTCCTCCGTCGGCTCCCCGCCCCGGCCGGGGCGATGGAGGGCGTGCCCGCCGAATCCCTCGCGACGCAGGCGGCTGAAGATGTCGGTCAGGGCTCGCATCCCGAGCTTGCGTGCGGCGCGGGGCGTGAGCTCGAGACGGCCACCGTCGCGGTCCAGGTAGCCGGCCTCCTCGAGCGCGCGGGTCAGTTCGCGGAGCTGCTCGAGGTCGTCGATGGCGTCGTCCCCCGCCAGGTCACGGAGCGCATCGGCGTCGACCTTCTCGAGGCCGTCCGGATCACGGGCAGCGCCGAGCGACTCCTCCATGGCGTCGTACTGCTGCTGCCGATCGATCGCCGCGAGCGCATCGGCGAGCCCCCTCGGCTCGTCACCGTCGAAGGGATACGGCTCCCCGAAGGGCAGGTCGGGGCGGGCCATCTGGAGATTGCCGGCCAGGCGTGCCATGTCGATCTGGAGGCGATCGTCGCGGAGCAGGTCGTCCATCATCGAGCGCAGCTCGTCGCGCATCTCGGGCGAGAGGCTGTTGAGCAGGCTGGCCATCTGCGACGCCTGCCGATGCAGGTGCTCGATGAGCTCATCGGTGCTGGAGATGCCGGGCGGGAAGTACTGCCCGTGGCGGGCCATGAAGGACGCGAAGTCGTCGGTCGTATCGGCTCCGGTGGCGTGCTTCTCGAGGAGCTGGTTCAGGTCGCGGACCATGTCCCGGATGCCGGCCAGGTCCTCGGGCGTCACCCGCTCGACGCCCTCCTTGAGCCCCTGGAAGTAGGTCTGAAGCATCTGCTGGCGCAGCTCGTCGGTCAGCTCCGCGAAGGCGTCGCGAGCGACGTCGTCCATGAACTCGTAGTCGCGGAGGCCGTTCATGCGGCCGGCGAGATTCGGCGGCAGCGCGTCGAGCCGGTATTCCCGTTGCCGCGCCGTGCGGCGCATCACCTGCTCCGCCATCCGCGCCCCGTCCTGCTCCGGTCCCGGCGGCGCGTCCAGCGCGCGCTGCTCGGCGGCCCTGACCCGCTCGGCGATCCCCTGGCGCTCGGTCTCGAGGATCTCCTCCAGCCGCCGGTTGACGTCCTCGAGTACGCCGTCGAGGTTTGCGCGCTCGAGCTCCGCCTGCCGCTGCGCGCGGAGCTGTTCCACGATCTTCCTCAGCCCGGGGATGTCGCCGCCTCGCGTGCCCCTGATGCCGCGCTGCATGAGCCGCTGGAGAGCCCGGCGAACGTCACCCTCGGCCAGGATGTCGTCCGAGAGCGCATCGAGCACGTCGTCCGCATCGTAGGCGGGCAGCTGCTGGCTGCCGTCCCAGCGCGAGTAGCGGATGGTGCTCATCGTGCGGCTCAGCCTAGGCCGATGCGGTGCCGCCGTCCACGAGGTGAAGGTCCGGCAGCGCGATCGGCTCCGTGGGCGCGCCGGCAGGCTCGGCGATCCGCATCCCGAACCAGGCAACGTCATGCCAGGCGCCGAACTTGTACCCGACGCGTTCGTAGACCCCGATGCGCCGCATGCCGATCGACTCGTGGAGCGCCACGCTCGCCGGGTTCGGGAGCGCGATGCCTGCGTAGACGTTCACGAATCCCTGGCCTGCGAGCATCGGCAGCAGCGCGTCGTAGAGCGTGCGTCCGACGCGCCGGCCCTGCCAGTCCGCGTCGACGTACGCCGAGACGTCCACCGACCAGCGGTATCCGGCCCGCTCCCGGTGCGGCCCCGCATAGGCGTAGCCGACGACGGACTCACCGGCGACAGCGACCAGCCACGGCGTGCGCACGAGGGTCCTTCGCATGCGGAGGGCGATCTCCGAGGCATCCGGGGCGGTCTCCTCGAACGAAGCGATCGAGGACTCGACGGCGGGCCGGTAGATGGCGGCAACGGCCGGCGAGTCGCGGTCGGGATCGGCGATCAGGACGCGGATGGCATCGGTCATGAGGGCCATGATGCGGCACGCAACGTGCTGCCCGCGGAGGCATGAGCAGCAACGACATCCACGGAATCGAATCGGGCTGGGCGGTCAAGTCGCTCGACGGCCAGGGCGTCGGCTCCGTCGAGGAGACGACGGACCGCTACATCCTCGTGAAGTCGGGGCTGATCAACGCCTCGCACCACTACCTGCCTGCCGCGACGCTCGAGCACGTGCGGCCCGAGCTCAAGGAGATCGGGATCTCGCTCACCAAGGCCGACGTCGACGAGGGCGACTGGTCCCAGCCGCCCGCCGAGGGACCGCGGACGGAGGGTGCGCCGCTCAACCTCGATACGGACGCCGAGGTCGACGACGTGATGCGCAACGCGGAGCCCGTCGGTCCGGAGCGGCCGAACGAGGACATCGTCTCGCGCGCCTAGGGGTCGCCTGCCCGGCGGTGGGCGCCTACCCCGCCATCTGCTGGAGAACTCGGCCATCGGCCGCGACACGCACGACGGTCGGCACGAGCGCCACCCCGTACTTGCGCGCCAGGTCGGGCCGATCCCGCACGTCGACGCTCACCCAGCGCTGGCTGCCGGCCGCCAGGTCCCCCAGGACGGTGCGGCAATCGGTGCAGAGGGGGTGGCTGAAGGCCACCACCAGCTCGCCTCGCCCACCGTTGCCCTGCGGCTCGCCGAGCTCCGCCAGCTCGACGCGATCGATCTCATGACGGCGGATGCCACGCAGCCGTGCGCCGATGCGATACATCTCGCAGCCGGCGCAGAACCCGGTCGCCGCGGCCAGCAGGGCGAGTGCGGCGACGAGGATGCCCAGCGCATTGCCGACCGCCGGGAGCCCCACGAGGTGCGCGATGGTCGCCGAGCCGAGCACCACCAGCCCGACCTGGTTCGCGAACTTGGGCGGCCGCGAGTCCTCGATCGGTCCCTCACCGATGCGCGGCTGGACGAGCTCGAAGTAGGCCACGCAGGCGAGACAGTAGCGGCGGCCGAACCGAAGCCCGATGGCGAGCTGCGCGGCGAGCAATGCCAGCAGCGGCCACCAGCCGGTGACGACCGCGACGAGCGAGACGATGCCGACGACGGCCTGGTTGAAGCGAGGCGCGCGGGCATCGATGACATCGACGTCGCGGTAGGGATGAGCGGTACGGGGGCGGAGGGTCATGGTCGAGCTCCGTGGGGCAGGAAGAAGAACGGTCGGGCGGCCGGAGTGGCGGGAAGGAGCCTCAGTGGGCGGGCGAACGGACGACACGCCGATGAGCGGGAGCGGAGCTCCTCCCGCCTAGCGACAGATGCAGGTGCGGCGTGCGTCGATCACGATGGGCGCAGCGTACGCCTCGGCCGCCGATCCGACAAGCGGGAGATCGGGAGCGGCCCTCCGCGTTCGCCAGTCACCGAACTGGCGAGCTGGCACACGCCACCGAGCGGACTAACGGGAGAAGCCGCTCGGTACCCGGCCGGGACGGCGTCGACGGCCGGCTCCGAAGCGAACGCGGCCGCGGTCGCCGGACTGCTGTCGAGGTGCCGGCCCATTGCGGCGCTGGCCAGCGTGCTGGCCCGATCGAAGCCGGATCGGCTCGGCCCGGATGGCGGCATTCGGCTCGAAGCCGGGAATCGGCTGCGAGGTGATCCGTCCGCCGAGCAGCCGCTCGATGTCCCGCAGCAGCGGCGCCTCGTCGACGCAGACGAGCGACACGGCGGTGCCGGTGATGCCGGCGCGGCCGGTGCGACCGATGCGATGGACGTAGTCGGCCGGCACCATCGGCAGCTCGAAGTTGACGACGTGCGGGAGCGCCTCGATGTCCAGGCCGCGGGCGGCGACCTCGGTCGCCACGAGCAGCAGGACGCGGCCGGCCTTGAAGTCGGTCAGGGCGCGCACGCGCTGCGACTGCGACTTGTTGCCGTGGATGGCGGCCGCCGCGATCCCGTCGCGGGTAAGCTGCTCGGCGAGGCGATTCGCCCCGTGCTTGGTGCGGGTGAAGACGAGCGCCTGGTCGATCTCGCGCGTCCGCACGAGGTGCGTGAGCAGCTCGCGCTTGCGTTCGCGGTCGACGGGGTGCACCACCTGCTCCACGAGCTCGACGGCCGTGTTCTCGGGCGTCACCTGCACCGATGCGGGACGATCGAGCAGACCTTCCGCCAGCCCGCGGATCTCGCGCGAGAAGGTGGCGCTGAAGAGCAGGTTCTGCCGCCGATCCGGCAGGAGCGC
>DASVEH010000234.1:0-3359 GCA_036380655.1 Candidatus Limnocylindria bacterium
ATGACATCTTCGCCGTCCGGGGAGGGGGGACGGCGTCGATGCTCACTGCCTAAGCAGCGAGGGCGTAACTATCGTTGCCAGTTACAGCAATTGCCCGCTTTTTTACGAGGCCTGCGAGCAACCTCGACCTGCGATTCCCGGCTCCCGGGCCCTGTCGAAACCTGACATCCCCACGAACCGATCGGATGCTCATTCTAGCAGACCGATGCGCCGATGTGAACACCCGTTCTAGAGCTTGATCCTGCCGGCGACCTTCGACTCGCGCTCCAGCTCGCGGCGCATGTCGCGCTCGGCGATCGAGCGGCGCTTATCGTGCGACTTCTTTCCTTTCGCGATGCCGATCTCGAGCTTGGCCCGGCCGCCGCGCAGGTAGAGGCGCAGCGGCACGATGGTCAGGCCCTTGGCGGCCTGGAGGCCGGTCAGCTCCGCGATCTGGTCGCGGTGGAGCAGCAGCTTCCGGGTCCGAGTCGGCGCGTGGTTGTTTCGGTTGCCCTGCGCGTACTCGGCGATGTGAGCGCCGATGAGCCAGGCCTCGCCCTTCTCGACGCGCGCGTACGCCTCGGCGATGTTCACCTTGTGCGCCCGCACGCTCTTGATCTCGGTGCCGGTCAGCGCAATCCCCGCCTCGAGGGTCTCCTCGATGGCGTAGTCGTGTCGGGCGCGCCGGTTGACGGCGATCGTTTCGTCGGGCATCGGTCCTGTCCTGGTCTGCGCGAGGAGACGGGGTTTGGAGGCGGACATGGAAAGAGCCGACCGTTTCGGCCGGCTCTCCCCTTCGCTACACCACGCGAAGCTGTGTTATCGCACCGCCTCGGTGGTGGCGTGCGTGGAACTATCCATCTGCAACACCACCTCCTTTCGTTGCCGCGATGCTAGCAGATGCCTCGCGAGCCCACAATGCCCACCACGGCGGGCAGCTCCACGGCTGGGACCGGCGTCTCCGATCCGATCGGGGCCTGCGCCGATTCGGCCACCGGCTGGTCCTCGAGGAAGGCGAGTGCCGCATCGAGGGTCGGATCCTCCTCGGGTGGCGTCTCGGCCGTCCGTGCTGCGGTGATGTCTGGCTGGATCCCGTCGGGAGCCACGCTGTTGTGCTCAGGGGTGAACCATCGGCTGATCGTGATCCGCACCCCACCGTCGTTCTCGAGGCGGCCCCACACCTGGACGGTGTTCTTGCCGAAGGATGGCTCGCCGATGAGCGTCGCGCGGCCGCTCTCCTGGAGCGCAGCCGCCACGATCTCGGAGGCCGATGCGGACCCGGCGTTGATGAGCACCGCCACGGGCAGGTCGGGATCGGTTGCGACCCCGTCGCCGGTCGACGGCCACTCGCGGACGTCGTCGCCGGCGGACTCCTGCGTGAAGATCAACCCGGAGTCGATGAACTGGCTGGCGATTGCCTGGGCGGCGTCGATGTAGCCGCCGGGGTTGTCGCGAAGATCGAAGACGATCTGGTCGGCCCCGTCCTCGAGCAGCCCGGCGAGGCCTTCGCGGAACTGATCGGCGGCCGGAGCGGAGAATCCGTTCAGCGCGATGTAGCCGATGTGGCCCTCGATCATCCGCGTCTCGACCTCCTGGAGGGTGATCTCGGCGCGCGTGATCGTGACGTCGAAGGGCTCGCCTCCCTCGCGCTCGAGGGTCAGCGTGACATCCGTCCCCGACTCGCCGCGGATGCGGCTGATCTGGTCGTTCATGGTCGTGCCGGCCACCGTCTCGCCGTCCACCGCCAGCACGAAGTCGCCGGCCTGCAGGCCCGCCCGCTCCGCCGGCGAGTCGTCCAGCGGAGCGACCACCACCAGCCGGCAGATGTCGCTCAGCTCCGTGCAGGACTCCAGGTCGGCGGCGTCCTCGACGTTGCGGATCGCCATCTCCGCCCCGATGCCGCTGAAGCTGCCCGACAGGTCGCCGAGCGCCTGCTGGTACTGCTCCGGCGGCATGTATCCCGAATTCGGGTCCCCGACGCCGTACTGGAACATGCCGCGGATGGCACCCTCGGCCAGCGCCTCGCTGTCGAGCTCATCGACGTACTCGCGCTGAAGTCGGTCGTAGGCCTCGCAGAAGGCGGCGAAGTCCTCGTCGGGCGCCGCGCACCCGGAGCCGGTGCCGCTGCCGCCGGCCAGGAAGCCGCCGGCAAAGAGCAGGGCGCCGACGACCGCCGCCAGGGCGAGCGAGATGATCCACGGCACGCTCCCGCCGCGCGGTGACGGGGTCGGAGGTGGACTGCTGGGCACGGTCGGGTCGTTCATCGGAGCAAGGAGTCTAGCAACGGCTTCTCATCGGTGCGGTGTGCCGCTCATTACGATTCCGTTACCCGTGCCGAGACCGTTGCCGCCCTCAGTTCGCAGCCGACAGGTACGAGCGCACGCTGATCCAGGAGCCGAGCGCTCCGACACCGAGCCCGACCCCGAGCAGGATCACCGAGAGGGTGGTGAGGAACTGGGTGCTCACGGCGGTCGGCATCTGGAAGATGGTGACCATGGCCGGCTGGATCGGATCCCACACGACGGCAACAAGCACGATGGTGACGAGCGCGCCGACCAGCCCGCACAGGATGCCCTCGAGGATGAACGGCCAGCGGATGAAGGAGTCCGAGGCGCCCACCAGCCGCATGATCTCGATCTCGTTCGCGCGGCTGTAGACAGCGATCCGGATGGTGTTGATGATCATGAACAGGACGGTCAGCCCGACCAGGCCGAGGCCGACCAGGCCGACGGTGCGGATGACGTTGATGATGTTGAGCAGCGTGTCGTACTCCGCCTGCTTGGTGAGCACCCGTTCGACGTCGTCGTTCGCCTCGAGGGCAGCGCCGACGTCTCCGGAAGCCTCCGGATCGGTCAGGCTGATCTCCAGGCTGGCGAACAGCGTGATTGCGGCGCCGCCGGTGTCGAACTCGCGGCCGGTCTCCTGATACGTCTCGCGCAGGCGCTCCAACGCCTCCGCCGGCGACACGTAATCGACCGATGCGACGCCGGGCATCGCCTCCACCTCGCCGGTCAGCCGCTCGAGCCGCCGGTCGGAAAGGTTGTCGACGAGGCGCGCCGTAACCGCGACCTTGCTCTCGATGAACTCGAGCCCCGAGTTCAGCCCGGCGATGACGATGAAGAGCGCCGACAGCAGTACGAGCATGAGGACCACGGTCGCGGTCGCCGCCAGGCTCATCATCGCGTTGCGCCAGAAGCCCTGCCAGGCGCGGACGATGCTGAAGCCGATGAAGCGCGCGAATGACATCGGTCAGTACTCCCGCTCGTAGGCGGCCGCCGCCTCGTCGCGCACCAGGTGGCCGGCCTCCAGGGCGAGGACGCGACGCCGCATGGCGTTCACGATTTCCTGGTTGTGCGTCGCCATCAGCACGGTGGTGCCGA
>DASVEH010000235.1:0-20250 GCA_036380655.1 Candidatus Limnocylindria bacterium
TGGAGAAGGCCGAGGCGCTCCACCACCGTCAGGACCGACTCCGGCTCCGCGGGAAGGGCGCGCGGCGGGGCGAGGAGGTGCCGCTGGACGAGGAACCGCCGAGCGTGGTCGGCAGAGATGTGAAGCGCTGTCATCGGCCGATCGTAGTCGGTGGTTCATGACGAGTGGTGGCAGGAATCGAGGCCGCCGAGCGCAGGTGTCGACGCGCAATAGTGGACAGCCTCCGGCGTCGTGAGGAGACTGGCACTCGCGGCATCGGAGTGCCAATTGGTATGATCCTGCCCGCCATGGCCGTGAAGCGTGACTACTACGACGTCCTCGGCGTCGGCCGGGATGCCGACGACGCCGAGATCAAGCGTGCCTTCCGCCGCCTCGCGCAGCAGCACCACCCCGACGTCGACAAGAACGACGGCGCAGAGCAGCGCTTCAAGGAGCTGAACGAGGCCTACCGCGTCCTCTCCGATCGCCAGCGGCGGAGCGCGTACGACATGTTCGGGCACGCCGGGGTCGAGGGGGCGGCGGCCGGAGGCTTCGAGGGCTTCGGCGGCGGATTCGGGCCGTTCGGCGACATCTTCGACGCGTTCTTCGGCGGAGCGCCGGCCGGTGCGCGGCGCCGAGCGCGGGTGGTGGCCGGCGCGGACCTGCGGTACGACCTGACGATCGAGTTCGCCGAGGCCGTCTTCGGGGTGACGAAGGAGATCAGCTTCCCGACGCTCGTGACCTGCGCGCACTGCGAGGGGACGGGCGGTGAGCCGGGAACCGAGCCCGAGACGTGTCCCGAATGCAACGGCACCGGCGAGAGGCGCCGGGTGGCGCAGACGATCCTGGGCCAGATGGTCAACATCGTCGCCTGCCCGCGCTGCCATGGAGAGGGGCGGATCATCGCCACTCCCTGCGCGGTGTGCAGCGGCGAGGGCCGGACCCGGGAGGAGCGGACGGTGGCCGTCAGCATCCCCGCCGGGATCGACGACGGGCAGCGCATCGCACTCGAGGGCCAGGGCGAGGCAGGACCGCGCGGCGGACCCAACGGGGACCTGTACGTGGCCGTCAAGGTTCGTCAGCACCCGCAGCTCATGCGCCGCGGGACCGAGCTCTATCACGAGCTTCCCATCACCTTTCCTCAGGCCGCGCTCGGCGCCACCCTCACCGTCCCGACCGTCGAGGGCGATGACGAAGAGGTCGACATCCCGGCGGGTGCCCAGTCCGGGCATGAGATCCGGCTGCGCGGAAAGGGCGTGCCGCGGCTCCGCGGCGCGGGGCGTGGCGACCTCCACGTCATCGTCAACGTGGTGGTGCCGACCAAGCTGTCGAAGCGCGAGCGGGAGCTGCTCCGCGAGCTGGGCGAGGTGAGCGGTCCGGCCGTCGTCCCGAGGGGCGGCGGATCGGTGCTCGACCGGCTGCGCGACTTGTTCACCTGACGGCGGCACCGATGCGTTGGCTGGAGCTGAGCGTCGAGGCCGACGTTGAGGCGGTCGAGGCGGTCAGCGAGATCCTTGGCCGCATCGGCGACGGCACCGCCGTCCAGCCAACTCGACTGATCCGCGATCCAGACGATGAGCTGGCGGCACGCGAGGACCCGACCGCCCCGTACGTCATCACCGCGCACCTCGCGGAAGCGCCCGACGCGGCTGCCAGGGTCGAGGCGACCGAGCGCGCCCTCTGGCATCTCCAGGCCTTCGGGCTGCGCCCGGTCGGCCCCCTGCGCGTTCGCTCGGTCGACGACGCCGACTGGACCGACGCCTGGAAGGAGCACTACGTCGCCCAGCGCATCGGCCGCGTCGTGATCGTGCCGTCATGGGCGGAGGAGCCGCTGGCCGATGACGAGGTCGCGATCACCCTCGATCCGGGCATGGCCTTCGGCACGGGCCTGCACCCGACCACCCGCGGCTGCCTCGAGCTGCTCCAGCGCGTCGAGCCGATGCCGGCAACGGTCCTGGACGTCGGCTGCGGGTCGGGCATCCTGGCATTGGCCGCCCTCCGGCTCGGCGCGGAGCGCGCGATCGGCATCGACACCGACCCGCTGGCGGTGGCCGCGTCACGCGAGAACGCGGAGCGCAACGGGCTCGCCGATCGATTCGAGGCGCGACACGGGACGCTGCCCGCCGGCACCTCGGATCGCTCTCCGCTCGTCCTGGCCAACCTGGTGGCAGCCGTTCTCGTCGAGATCGCCGGGCGGCTGGCGGCGCACCTCGCACCGGGGGGCACGCTGCTGGCCAGCGGCATCATCGAGCTGCGGGCGGGCGAGGTCACGGATGCCATGCGCCGCGCCGGGCTGCGGATCGCCGAGCGGCGCGACGACGGCGAGTGGGTCAGCCTGCGGCTCGAGCATCGGCCATGACGCTCCACCGCTTCTTCGTGGATCCGGCGGCCATGTCGGGCGACGCCTTCAGCCTGCCAACGAGCATCGAGCGCCAGGTGCGGAGCGTGCTGCGCCTCGGAGACGGCGACCGCATCGTGCTGCTGCCCGGGGACGGGACCGAGGCGATCTGCCGGCTTGACGCCGGCGGCTGCGTCGTGGAGGAGCGGCGCGCGAACCTCGCCGAGCCGCGGCATCGGCTCACGGTGGTCCAGGCGCTCCTGAAGGGTGATGCGCTCGAGGAGGTGGTGCAGCACGGGACCGAGATCGGGGTCGCCACCTTCCGGCTGGTGGTGACCGAGCGCTGCATCGCCCGCGATCTCTCGCCGCGCAAGCTCGAGCGGCTCCGCGCCATCGCCCGGGAGTCGGCGGAGCAATCCGAGCGCGGCATCGTCCCGGCCGTGGAAGCCCCCGTCCGCCTGGCGCAGGTCCTCCTGCCCGGCTCGGTGCTGCTCCACGAGCGGCACGGCGGCACGCGCCTCTCGGAACTCCGGGCCCCGGATGCAGTCATCGTCGGCCCGGAGGGTGGCTTCAGCGCCCACGAGGTCGAGGCGGCTCTCGAGGCCGGCGCGATCCCCGCTGGGCTCGGGCCTCGCATCCTCCGCTCCCGGACCGTGGCCGTTGCTGCCGCCGCGGTGATCTTGTCGGGGACCGGTGACTTCGCCTAGGCTCCGTGGATGACCGATCGTGACCCCGACTGCCTCTTCTGCGGGATCGTGGCCGGCGAGGTGCCGTCCGACCGGGTCCACGAGGACGATGACGTCATCGCCTTTCGCGACATCGCGCCGCGCGCGCCGACCCACGTCCTCGTGATCCCGCGCCGGCACATTCCCGACGCGCATGCCCTGACCGATGCCGACGGCGCGATCCTGGCGAGGCTGTTCACGGTCGTTCGAGACGTGGCGGACGCCGAGGGCCTCTCCGCCGGCTACCGGGTCGTGACCAACGTCGGCGAGGAGTCGGGACAGACCGTCTTCCACCTTCACCTGCACCTGCTCGGCGGCCGCCCCATGGCATGGCCGCCGGGATGAGCACATCGAACAGGAGGCCCCGTTGACCACCATCCAAGCCGGTGCGGCGCCTGCCGAGCGGGAGATCGCGGCGAACGTCGAATCCCTCTATGCCGACGGTATCGTGGCCCGCAAGGGGGCCTTCGGTCGCGAATGGGCCGAGGAGATGCGGGAGGACATGATGACCGCCTTCTGGGCTGCCATCCAGCGACCCGGCGGCGCGATCGGCCGCGGCCCGCGCCGCTGGTACGTCGAGATCCACCCGCAGGACCTGCGAAACTTCGTCGACCTGGTGACGCATCCCTGGATCGTGGCCATGTCGGAGGCGGTGCTCGGCCCGGACTACGAGATCGTCGAGGTCGGATTCGACACGCCGTTCCAGGGAGCGAAGAACCAGCCGTGGCATCGCGACTTCCCGTCGCCCGCCGATACGTACCGCGATCGGCGCATCACGTCCCTGGCCTTCAACCTGACCGGCGTGGACGTCACCGAGGAGATGGGGCCGTTCGAGATCGCCATCGGCACGCAGTGGGACGACGGGCGCGAGTGGAAGCACGAGATGTTCCCGCCCAAGGAGATCTGGCCGACCTTCGCCGAGCGCGGCGTCCGCAAGTACCCGCAGATGGGCGACGTGTCGTGTCGGAGCGCCCTGACCATCCACCGGGGCACGGAGCATCCCTCGCCGATCGCCCGACCCGTGCTCGTGATCGGCGTCGACGCGCCCGGCGCCGGCCACAGCGCCCTCCACGACCTCATGGTCACGCAGGACTTCCACGACGCGCTGCCGTCATCCGTCCGCGACCACCTGGTCTGTCGCGTGGTCGACGAGCTGGTGCCGGTGTCGCAGAAGCACGACATCGAGGGGCTGGAGATGGGGGTCGAGTAGAAACGGAGCTCGATTGACCCTCATCGGCCCCGCTGGTACCCTGCGCGGGCTTGCGTGCCGAGCGGCTGAGCCGCCGAAATCATCCGGCACGAATTCATGAGCGGAAAGGAGGCGAGACGTTTGGCAGAAGTCCGCGTGGGCGAGAACGAGACGTTCGAGAGCGCGCTGCGTCGATTCAACAAGAAGATCCAGCAGTCGGGAATCCTGGCTGAGGCACGACGCCGCGAGCACTACGAGAAGCCCAGCGTGAAGCGAAAGCGCAAGGAAGCCAAGAAGCGAAAGGCAACCTCGCGCGCCTAGCCAGACGCCAGCCTCAACCCAGAATCCCGGCGCATTGGAGGGACACCACAGACCGATGACGCCGGAGGCCGATACCGCCATGACCCTGTCCGAACGGATCGAGTCCGCCATGCGTGACGCCATGCGCGCGCGCGACGAGCAGCGCACGCAGACGCTGCGCATGGCGATGGCGGCCGCCCAGAACCTGCGCATCGAGCGCCGGCGCGACCTGACCGACGAGGAGGTCATCGAGGTCCTCGGCCGGCAGGTGAAGCAGCGCCGGGAGAGCATCGCCATGTACCGCGATGCCGGCCACGAGGACCGCGCGGCGGCCGAGGAGGCGGAGGCCGCCATCCTCGCCGAATTCCTCCCCGAGCCGCTGTCCGAGACGGACCTCGAGGGGATGGCGCGTGAGGCGATCACCGAGACGGGCGCCTCGTCGCCGGCCGACCTTGGCCGGGTCATGGGCCGCCTCTCTCCCCGGACGAAGGGCCGCGCCGACGGCCGCATGGTGAGTGACATCGTGCGCCGGCTGCTGGCCGGGTAGCGGTCACATGTTCATCCCGCGCACCCTGAGCGAGACCGGCCGCCGGCCGAGTGCCACCGCCTGGCGCGCGATCGGGGTTGCCGCCGTCGTTGCGGTGGCCCTCTTCATGATCCTGTCCGCGAACATCACCCTCGGCCAGGAAAACCTGGAGGCCGGCCAGGTCGCGGAGCGCGACATCCGGGCGCCACGGGACGCCACCTTCGACTCGGCCAGCGAGACGGAGATCGCTCGTGACGAGGCCGCGGCCGGCGTCCAGGACGTCACCGAGATCGTCGAGCCGCCGGCGGACAACCAGGAGGACCAGCTCAACGCGTTCGACATGGTCGTGCGGCGCGTGACGAGGGTCCTGGAGCTCCGCGACGGCGGGACGCTCGCCGAGGAGGAGGTCGGTGCGCGCCTGGCGACCGACGTGCCCGAGATCTCGGTGCTCCACCGCGAGCTCGTCTCCGGGATGGCCGTCCCGCGCTGGGAGGTGGTGGCCGCCGCCGCGCGGAGTGCGCTCGAGTCGACCCTGGCCGTCTCGATCCGCGAGGACGAGCTGACCCGCGTCCGCACGTCGGTGCGGGACCTGATCACCAACGATCTCGCCGAGGACGAGCGGAACCTCGCCGGCGATCTGGCCTCGTCGTTCGTCGAGCCCAACGTCGTCATCTCCACCGAGCTGACCGCCGACGCCAGGGAGCAGGCGCGCGCCGCCGTCCCGCCCTTCCAGGTGACCGTCCGGACGGGTGAGACGATCGTCCGGGAGGGCGAGGTCCTCACCGTCGGCGACATCGAGAAGCTCGAGGAGCTGGGGCTGACGAGGCCGCGGGTGCAGGCGGGGACGGTCATCGGCAATGCGCTCATCGCCGCCCTGGTGGCGGGCCTGCTGGTCGGCTACCTGCTGCGCTTCGAGCCCGAGGTGTGGCACCGCAACCGATCGGTGCTCCTCTTCTTCCTGGCCCTCGTCGTGTCCGCCGTTGCGATGCGGGTCGCCGCCGACCGGACGCTCTGGGCCTTCGCGGTGCCGACCTCGGCCACCGTCCTGCTCATCGGCATCCTGCTGCGCAACTCGGCGGGCGCCGCAATGGCCGGCGGGCTCGCCGTGCTGGCGGGCGTCATGAACCGCGAGGCCCTCGAGCCGGCCGTCTACGTGCTCGCCGGCGGCATGGTGGCGCTCCTGACGATCACCCGCGCGGAGCGCCTCAACGCCTTCGTGCGCGTCTTCGCGGCGCTCACGGTGACGAACATCGCGGTGGTCACCGCATTCAGCCTGCTCGAGCAGCGCGATCTCGCCGCCGTCCTCCAGCTGGGCGGCATGAGCGTCGTCAATGCCGTGCTGTCGGTGATCCTGGCGGTCGGCAGCTTCACGCTGCTGGGCAACGTGTTCGGGATCATGACCGTCTTCCAGCTGCTGGAGCTGGCCAATCCATCCAACCGACTGCTGCGCCGCCTCCTGCTCGAGACGCCGGGCACGTACCACCACAGCGTCATGGTCGGCAACCTGGCCGAGCGGGCGGCCGAGACGATCGGCGCCGACCCGCTGCTCGCCCGCGTGGCCGCCTATTACCACGACATCGGCAAGATGAAGAACCCGCTCGCCTTCATCGAGAACCAGGCCGGCGCGCACAACATCCACGACGACCTGACCGCCGAGACGAGCGCCCGGATCATCGCCGGCCACATCCGCGACGGGATCGACCTCGGGTACGAGCACGGCCTGCCGGTGCAGGTCATCGGCTACATCCCGCAGCACCACGGCACGAGCGTGATGAGCTACTTCCACCAGAAGGCCCTGCGCGAGGTGGGGGGGCGCGACGACCTCGTCGAGGAGGGCACCTACCGCTATCCGGGCCCGAAGCCGCAGACCCGGGAGGCGGCGATCATCATGCTGGCCGACGGCGTCGAGGCCTCGGTCCGCTCGCTCGACGAGAAGGACGAGGAGAGCATCCGCTCCATGGTCGACCGGATCGTCGACGCCCGGGTGGACGACGGTCAGCTCGACGACGCCGAGCTGACGCTCAAGAACATCAGCCAGATCAAGGACGCCTTCGTCGGCCAGCTGCTCGGCATGTACCACTCGCGGATCAAGTACCCCGACAACGTCGTCCCGATGGACCAGCTACGCGAGCAGGCCTGAGCCGACTATCCCTTGAGGCGCGGGGCCCCGGGCGACTACGATGGTGCGGCCATGGGCTGCACGGTCACCTTCCACGACCGCATCGGGCCCGACCGCTTCGCGAACGCGGTCGAGCCATTGGAGGCCGGTGCCGCCCTCTCCCTCCTGGAGTCGGCAGTCTGCGAAACGGTCAAGCTCGCCTACGGCGCCGATGCCGAGGTCGAGCTGACGCTCTCCGGCGACGCTGAGATGGAGCGCCTCAATTTCGACCACATGGGCGAGCGCGGCCCGACCGACGTCCTCTCCTTTCCTCTCCACGAGTGGGCGGTCAACGGGCGCGAATCCCACCTCGCCGATGACGACGGCATCTCCCCGCCAGGCCCGCTCCTCCTCGGTGACGTGGTGGTCGACATCGACCAGGCGCTGCGCCAGGCCGCCGATGGCGACTGGGGCGTGGTCGAGGAGCTCGTGCTGCTCACCATCCACGGGACCCTCCACCTGCTCGGCCACGATCATGCTGAGATCGAGGAGGAGGAACGCATGCGTCGGCTCGAGCACGACGTGCTGGGCGTCCTCCATCGCCGCCACGCCGACATCGCCTGGCAGCCCGGCTCGTTGTTCGACCGCTCCGGCCACGCGGTGACCACCGGCTCCTGACCGCCCCGAGGGCGCGCGTCCGCATTTGCCATGCATTCGCCCGCTGACTGTCAGGTGACCTTTCGGGCGCCGATCCGGCCTCCGTCCGTCCGGTTCGAGCGTGCGCCGGCGCTCATGACGTTCGCATCGGCCCAGATGCGCGGCCTACCGGTCACTCGGTGAATAGCGGACCCTGGTTGGCGGCTGGATGCCCGATACGAGGCGCGCGGCGAATAATTGACCGTAAACCCGAGGTGCGAGTCCGGGTCGATGCCGTGCCGCCTGCGGGAATGGCGGCCTGCTCCTCAGCAGTCGAGGTCTCCTGCGCGTTGCCCTGGGGGGCGAACACCCAGGCGATGAGCAGTGCTCCGAAGGTGACGAGGGCTGCGATGACCATCGGTCGTTCTCCTCTATCGGTCCGAGTCAGGGCTGGTAGGCGACCTCGCCGTGCTGGGCGAGATCGAGTCCGGTCTCCTCGACGTCGCCGGCGACCCGGATCGGGGTCACGAGGTTCACGAGGAAGAGGATGAGGCTGGTGACGACGGCCGAGTAGGCACCGACCACTGTCACGCCGATGAGCTGGCTGACGAGCTGTCCGGGATTTCCGGCCAGCAGGCCGTCGAACGCGGCCGCGTTCACCGCCGTCGTCGCGAACACGCCGGTGGCGACGGCTCCGAAGGCACCGCCGACACCGTGGATCGCGAACACGTCGAGCGCATCGTCGATCCGGGAACGCAGCCTGAGGAGCGAGGCGCCGTAGCAGACGGCTCCGACCCCGAAGCCGATGAGGACGGACGCGGCCGGGGTCACGAAGCCCGCGGCCGGGGTGATCGCCACCAAGCCAGCGACGGCGCCGATCGCCGCGCCGAGAACGGACGGCGAACCCCTGTGCAGCCAGCTGATGGTGACCCAGGTGATGGCGGCCATCGCGGCGGCCGTATTGGTGGTCACGAAGGCGGTCGCAGCGATGCCATTCGCGCCGAGCGCCGATCCGGCGTTGAAGCCGAACCAGCCGAACCACAGCAGTCCCGCGCCGAGGACGGTCATCGGCACGTCGTGGGGCTCGGTTGCGGGTTCGACGAGCCCGCTGCGCCGGCCGATGAAGAGGGCGGCCACCAGGGCTGCGATGCCGCTCGACAGGTGGACGACGGTGCCACCGGCGAAGTCGAGCACGCCGAGTGAGAAGAGCCAGCCGTCGGGCGACCAGACCCAGTGCGCGATCGGCGCATAGACGAAGGTCGACCAGGCCACCGCGAACAGGACGAAGGCCTTGAATCGCTTGCGCTCGGCGAACGCGCCGCTGATGAGCGCCGGCGTGATGATCGCGAACATCATCTGGAAGGCCATGAAGAGGAGATGGGGGACCGTGGTCGCGTACGTGTCGGACGGCTCCCCGGTCACGCCCTCGAGGGCCAGCCAGTCGAGGCCGCCGATGAGGCCCAGCCCGGTGTCGGGGCCGAAAGCGAGGGTGTAGCCCCACAGCACCCAGGTCACGCTGACGAGGCCGAGGATGAAGAAGCTGTGCATGATCGTGGAGAGCACGTTCTTCCGGCGCACCAGGCCGCCGTAGAAGAGGGCGAGGCCGGGTGTCATGAGCATCACGAGCGCCGTGCTGGTCAGCAGCCAGGCGGTGTCGCCGGTGTCGATCTGTGGCATCGAGGGGCTCCTGCAGGGCATGAGACGTTGTGCAGTGAGCCTATGGCCGAACACACGGAGGCTCCAGACCGTTCTCGGTTACCGATCAGTTGCGATCCTGTGCACATTGCACAATCACGCGAGGCCTCTCAGGCGTCGACCAGCTCGACGCCCTCGGTCGGGATGATCTGGATCGTCAGGCTGCCGCCTCCGCCGAGCAGCAGGATGCGGCTGTCGGCCAACGCCAGGGCGGCCGCCGGTGGGCGGAAGAAGCGCGTGGCATCACCGATCGCGGCCAGCTGCCAGCGTTCCGCTGCTGGGTCGTACACCGCCAGCCGGCTTGCGCCACCGTCCGGATCGACGATGGGGGTCGTCAGCCAGATGCGACCGTCGACCCCCACGGCGGGGGGCGCCTCCATCGACGCCGGGATGGACGCCAGCGTCTCCCACGCCCCGGTGGCCGGGTCGTAACGATGGGCGGCACTCGTCGGCTCGCCATCCTCGCCCAGGCCGCCGAACAGGTAGACGAGACCGTCGAGCGCGATGGCGGTCCCGTGGGTGACCGGTGTCGGGAGCGGCGTACCGAGCGTCCATTCGTCGGTGTCGGGGTCGTGGATGAGCAGGTCTCGCTCGTGGCCCGGTGAGGATCCGCCGAACACGAACGTGCGCTGCCCGACCGCGGCGGCAGCCATCCGGGCCTGCGGGACCGGGATGGGCTGGCCCTCGATCCATGAGGCGGCGCCGGGTCGAAGGATGAAGGTGGTGTCGGTCGGCTCCCTCTCGTGCTCGCCGCCGACGACCAGGATGGTGCCGTCCGACAGCTCGACGCCCGCCGCGCCGATGCGGTACTGCGGCAGCGGAGGAAGGTCGGTCCAGACCGCAGCGTCGAACTTCGTGACCGAGGAGAGGAGCAGCCCTCCGGGCCCGGTGCCGCCAACGGCGATGACCGCTCTGTCCGCGGTGATCCACGCCGCACCCGTCCGCAGTGCCGGATGCGGCGTCGGTACCGGCTCGTGGGTGGGTGTGGCACGCGCGACGGGAGACGTCTCCGGTTCGCGGCCGGCCCCCTCCGAGGGTGCCGGCGCAACGGCGAGGGGACGTGTCCGGGACTCGATGACGTAGCCGGTGACCAGGATCCCGACGCTCACGGGGATCAGCGCCAGCAGCAGGACGCGGCCGATGGTGGCGCCCAGCGCGCGCATCGCCTCGGTCATGTCGCGCGCGTCGCGTCGAGCGCGGCGGGAGGCGGCGTCCCGTCCAGGATGGCGCGCGCCACCATGGCGGCCGATGCCGGGCCGGTGCTGATGCCCCACGGCCCGTGGCCCGCGCAGACGTACAGCCCATCGACCCCCGGGAACCGGCCGATGAACGGCCGTCCGTCGACCGACTGCGGTCGCGCGCAGAGCCGCCGCTCGACGATCTCTGCGCCCTCGACGGCCGGGAGGAACTCGACCGCGCGCCGCAGCAGGAGTGGCGCGACGCGGCCGGGGTCCGGCTCGGCCGGCAGGAAGGTCGACCCGAGCGTGCTGATCCCGTCCGCGCTGGCGATGCTGAAGAGCGAGGGCGGGTCTCCCTCGAGGTCGGCCGCGGCACGCTCGGTGGCGGCCGCCGCCCGGTTGATCGTGTCGAGCTCGTCCTCTTCCACGATGTGGCGTGGCGCCGATCCGTCGAGGCGCAGCTGAAGCGTCACGCCCCAGGTGGCGCGGATCGGGCTCCATGCTCCGGTCGGATCGGCCAGCCCGGGCGTCCAGGGCCCCGCCGCCACGAGCACGGCGTCTGCCGACAGGCGCGTCCCATCGTCGAGGACGGCGCCGGCGACGGTCGCGGACTCGAGCACCGGGCGTGCGGCAGAGCCGAGCAGCATCGTCGCGCCGCGCTCCTCGGCGATCCGAGCCCAGGCGTGGGTCACCGAGGCCGGCGGCACCGGGAAGCCGGTCGCCAGCCGCACGGCTGCCGGTCCGTGCCGGAGGCTCGGCTCGACGCGCACGACCTCGTCCGGCGAGAGGAAGGCCGCCGCCAGCTCCGGCACGGCCTCCCGCTGCCGCTTCGCCTGGATCGCCGCCGCTTCGGCATCGCGGTTCAGAAGGAGCAGCCCTGCCGGCTCGCGAGCGATCCTGAAGTCGCCGGTGGCATCGGCGAGGGCTCGATAGCGCGAAAGGCTCTCGCGGTAGAGCGGGGCGAGCACCGGGTCGAACGGATGCTGGATGGCGCCGAGGTTGCGACCCGAGGCACCGGCGGCGATGGCCGTGCGCTCCACGAGCGTCACGCGCGCGCCGCGATCGGCCAGGACGGCCGCGGCCGCGCAGCCGATGATGCCTCCGCCGATGACGACGATCTCGGTTCGCATCCGCGGAGCATAGCGACGCGGCTACCATCGGCCGGCAATGAAGGTGATCTGCGGGCTGGGCAACCCCGGCGAGCGCTATCGGCTCACGCGCCACAACGTCGGCTTCCGCGTGGTCGATCTGCTCGCCGACCGCTGGGGGTTGACCGGCCAGGGCCGGGTGAAGGATGGCGCGGGCCGTCTCGAGGTGGTGCGTCCGGATCCGATCGGCAAGGTGCTCCTGCTCAAGCCACTGCGCTTCATGAACAACTCGGGCGGCGCGCTTCGCTCGGCTCTTCGCCAGACCGATGTCGACGTGACGACCGAGCTGCTGGTGATCACCGACGACATCGACCTGCCGCTCGGCCGTGTCCGCCTGCGCCGATCCGGTTCGGCCGGCGGCCATAACGGCCTGCGCGACATCATCAGCGCCCTCGGCACGGACGATTTCAACCGGTTGCGCGTCGGGGTCGGGCGAGCCGGCGAGGCGGTCGACCACGTCCTCGCCACCTTCAAGCCAGACGAGCGTTCCCTTGCGGACGAGATGGTGGCCGTCGGAGCCGATGCCGCCGAGCGCTGGCTGGTGGCCGGGATCGACGAGGCGATGAACGCCTTCAACGGGGTCGAGGTCGAGTAGCGCGATTCGGGCGGGTACCATGGCGCCGTCCATGTCTCCTTCACGCGGCGGTGATCGCCGCGTCGCAGCGCTCGTCGACGCCCTCCGGCCCCATCTGCCGGAATCGGGCGTCCTTCGCGTGCCCGCCGCGGCGCGAGCAGCCCACCTGGCGGCGCGCCGTTCGGAGATCCCCGGGACCCACCCGCTGGTCGTCGTCACCCGCACCGAGGACGAGGCACACCGCCTCGGCGACGACCTGGCCGCCTGGGTCGGCTCTGCCCATCTCCGCATCCTGCCCGAGCGCGCCGCCCTCCCGCTCGAGCGCGCCCTGCCGGAGCACGACGAGTCCAGCGAACGGCTGAGCGTCCTGGCCGACCTCGCCTCACGGCGCGGCCTGGTCCTGGTCTCCTCGCTGCTGGCGCTCGTCCAGCGCACGCTGGGCGCCGAGCAGCTGCGTGCAGGCCGGATCCACGTCCGCGTCGGCGGCCGGATAGCCCAGCGGGAGCTGCTGGAGGCGCTCGTCTCCGGTGGCTACGACCCCGCGGTGGAGGTCACCGGCATCGCCGAGTTTGCGCACCGCGGCGGGCTCATCGACGCATGGCCCCCCGGCGCGGCGGAGCCGATCCGGATCGAGCTGTTCGGCGACGAGGTCGAGTCCATCCGCAGCTTCGATCCGATGACGCAGGCTTCGCGCCGACGACTGACCGAGGCGGAGCTGCTCCCCGCCTCGGAGTTCATGCCGGCCGGCGGTTGGGAGGGCATCGGCGACCGAGCGCCCGCGGCGAGGTCGGAACAGCTTCGGGCGGACGCGGCGCGCCTCGAGGAGGGGGATCTCGGGGAGGCGGCCGAGACGTGGGCGTCGCTCCTGACCGCGGGGCCGGCCGCCGATCACCTTCCCGACTCCGCGCACCTCGTGCTGACCGACCTCGACGAGCTGACGGCCCTGGCGGGTGATCTCGACCGGCAGGCGGGTGACCGTCACGTCGGGCTGGTGGCCGCGGGCGAGATCCCGAACGAGTGGCCGGCTCCGTACGACGCCTCCGCGACACTGGAGAGCCTCACGGCGCGTGCGGCCGAACGGCTGGAGGAGGGTGAGGCGGCGGACGCGGGGTACGGCGTCGCGCCGCCGCTTCCCGGGCGCGCGGAGCGCGCGGGCGCCTGGCTGCGGGATCTTGCCGATGGTGGCCGGCGGGTGGTGGTGACGACCGACCAGGCGAGCCGGGTCGGCGAGCTGCTCGAAGAGGCCGGCCGTCCGATCGGATCGGTCGCCGAGCTCCGCCAGGCGCCGGATCCGGGGGGAATCGGCCTCGTGCACGGATCGCTCTCCGGAGGCATGAGCCACGACCCGAGCGGGCTCCTCGTGCTGACCGATCGCGAGCTGTTCGGCGCAACCCGGCTGCGGCGCCTGACGGCCGGCAAGCGCGTCGTGACCCGCGACCTGATCGGCAAGCTTCAGCCCGGCGACCACGTCGTCCACGTCGACCACGGCATCGCGCGGTACGTTGGCATGACGCAGCGGACGTTCGGCGACGACGTCAAGGAGTACCTCCAGCTCGACTTCGCGGGCACCGACAAGATCTTCCTGCCCGCAGACCAGATCGGGCGCATCACGCGGTACGCGGGTGGACCGGCCCCGGCCCTGAGCAAGCTCGGCGGCACCGAGTGGGAGCGCACGAAGACGCGGGTGCGGCGCGCGGTCGGGGACCTGGCGCGCGAGCTCGTCGAGATCTACGCGGCCCGCGAGTCGGCGCCCGGCTTCGCCTTCAGCGGCGACACGACCTGGCAGCGAGAGCTCGAGGAGAGCTTCCCGTACACCGAGACGCCGGACCAGGCGCGCAGCATCGAAGAGGTGAAGGCCGACATGCTGCGGCAGCGTCCGATGGATCGGCTCGTCGTCGGCGACGTCGGCTACGGCAAGACCGAGGTCGCCCTCCGGGCCGCCTTCAAGGCGATCCAGGACGGCAAGCAGGTCGCGGTGCTGGTGCCGACCACGGTTCTCGCGCAGCAGCACCTGCTCACGTTCGAACGCCGCCTCGCCGCCTTCCCGATCCGGATCGGCATGCTCTCGCGGTTCGTGTCGAAGAAGGAGCAGTCGAAGATCGTGGAGGGGGTCGCCGATGGGAGCGTCGATTTGCTCATCGGGACGCATCGGATCCTGTCGAGGGACATCGCCTTCGCCGATCTCGGTCTGCTGGTCGTCGACGAGGAGCAGCGCTTCGGCGTGTCCCACAAGGAGCGCATCAAGGCGATGCGCCGCGAGGTCGACGTGCTCACCCTGTCCGCCACGCCCATCCCGCGCACCCTCCACCTCAGCCTGGTCGGCATCCGAGACCTCTCCGTCATCGAGACGCCGCCGGAGGCGCGCCTGCCGATCCAGACCCGGATCGCGGAGGACGACGACGGCCTCATCCGCGATGCCATCGGCCGCGAGCTCGATCGCGGCGGACAAGTCTTCTACGTCCACAACCGGGTAGAGACGATCGAGGCGGCCGCCGAGCGGGTGCGGCGCCTGGTGCCCGGGGCGCGGGTCGCCATCGGCCACGGCCAGATGTCGGAGGGCATGCTCGAGCGGGTCATGCTGGACTTCGGCGAGGGCCGCTTCGACGTGCTGGTGTGCACGACCATCATCGAGTCCGGCCTCGACATCCCGAACGCGAACACCATCATCATCGTGCGCGCCGACACGTTCGGCCTGGCGCAGCTCTACCAGCTGCGCGGCCGGGTGGGCCGATCCGACCGCCGCGCCCACGCGTATCTGCTCCACCGGCGCGGGATGCCCCTCTCGCCGATCGCCCGCAAGCGGCTCCATGCCATCTTCTCGGCGTCCGACCTCGGCGCCGGCTACCAGATAGCGCTGAGCGACCTCGAGATCCGGGGGGCCGGCAACATCCTCGGCGCCGAGCAGCACGGATTCATGGCCGCCGTGGGCTTCGAGATGTACACACGCCTGCTGGCGGAGGCGGTCGACATGCTGCGTGGTCGCATGCCGGTGCCCGAGCCTTCGCCGGTGCGGCTCGACCTGCCGGGGTCCGCCTATCTGCCCGACGACTACGTCGCCGACTCGGGCGGCAAGCTGGAGGCCTACCGACGATTCGCGCAGGCGCGCTCCGGGGCAGACACGGACGCGCTGCGCGCCGACCTCCGCGACCGATACGGCCCGGTCCCGAAGGCCGTGGAGGGCCTCTTCACAGCCGTTCGGGTCCGGCAGGCCGCCGAGGCGGCCGGCGTGCCCGAGGTGCGCGTCGAGGAGCGGCAGGTGACGCTCAAGTGGGCGCGCCTGCCAGACCGGCGGGAGGTGAGCATCGCGCTCCAGATTTCCGGCCTGCGGCCCGAGACGGCCTCGAACCAGGTGCGCATCCCGGTCGGGGCGGGCCGTGATCCGATCGAGGTGGCGCTCAGCGCGCTCGACGCCGTGGCCGGGATCTCACGGGAGCGACAGCCCGCCTGAGGACGACAGCACCCACGCTTCGATCGCGTCGCGCTTGCCCTTGAGCCGGATCGGCCCGAGCGCCTCGAGCTGTGCGCCGCGAGGCTCGAGCGCATCGCGCGTGTTCGGGCCGATCACGATCTGGCCGGGCTGCGCCGCGCTCATCAGCCGGGACGCCAGGTTGGTCGTGTCGCCGATGGTCGCGAAGCTGCGCCGGCCGGCCGCGCCGACGTTTCCGGCCGCCACCGGTCCGGTGTTGATGCCGACCCGAAATCGCGGCCACCCATGCGACGCGGCGATGCCGTCGGTGACCTGGAGGATGCCCAGCCCGCAATCCGCGGCGCGGGTGGCGTGGTCCGGCTGATCGATGAAGGCGTTGAAGAGCACCAGCACCCCGTCGCCCGCGAAGTGCTCGATGCTCCCTCGCGCGCCGTCGATCACCGGCACGACCGCCTCCCAGTAGGTGTTCAGCATCGAGATCACCTGGGCCGGCTCGCGGGTCTCGCTGAACGAGGTGAAGCCTGCCAGGTCGGCAAAGAGGGCGGTGACCGTGCGAGTCTCGCCGCCCAGCCGCGCGATCTCGGGGGTGGTCAGCAGGCGCTCGGCGAGGTGCTGCGGAAGGTACGGACGGAAGAGCTCGTCCACCCGTCGCATCTCTCGAGCGGCAGCCGTCAGCACGCCGATCTCCTCCACCGATGCGCCGTCCCGGCGCAGGTCGTCGATGAGCCGCTCGATCGGCTGCCCGCGTGCCTCGAGCTCGGCGATGTCCGCCAGCGCCTGGCCGTGCCATCGGTCGATATGAGCCAGCGTCGCGTCGCGGTAGATCGGGCGGAAGGCCGCAACGAGCGACCCGGTTCTCCGGTACTCCGCCCGGGTGGCCAGCGCGATGATCCCGAAGGCCAGCGTCATGAGGAGATGCCACTCCCACCAGCTGAGGTGCCAGCTGCGGCTCAGGGCAACCGCCGCCATCGCCTCCGCCAGCAGGACGAGGGCGGCAACGAGGGCCATCGCGACCGGGCTCGCGCGCCGGCGGGCGATTCCCAGGTAGCGCCAGGCGGCGTAGCCGTAGAGGAGGATGGCCGCCACGGCCCCGATGGCGATCGGGCCGGACGCCACCTCGGCCGGCACAACCGTGTGGAGGGGCTCGAGGCGCAGGAGCGACCAGGCTCCCCAGACGAGCAGTAGACCGATGACGCCCCACCGAAGCAGCCTTCGGTGATCCAGGACCGCCCTGGCGCGCGGGCCGGCGAGCGGGCTGACCGATGCGCCGGCCAGGACCGCGGCCAGGATCAGGCCCACCGGCGTGGCGATGACGAAGCCGGCGTTCGGCTCCGCCAGGAGCGCGCCGGGCGTGGCAAGCGCATGCAGGCCGAGGAAGCCGGCGCTGACGAGAAAGGCGAGCGAGACGAGGAACAGGCGAGCGTCGGCGTGCCGGCTGGCGGCCTCGTTGGTCAGGTACGCGAGCGCGACGCTCACGGCGGCCGCGCCGAGGACGAGCCAGAAGTGGCTCGGGTGATGCTCCCACACGAGGTCGAGCTCGGGCCGCAGCACGAGCAAGCCGAGCCCGAGCAGCGGGAGCAGCAGCGCAACGCCGGAGACGAGCCATCGCCGCGTGACCACCTTCGACTCGATTGTCGCACCGTGTTCACCGCTATACTTGATGCCTCAACTCGACCCGGGACGGGCGCACCCGTCCGGCGCCGAACTTCGACCGATGCTGCGGTGACCCGCGGCGACGAAAGGAGGCGACCGTGACGTCCCATCCAACCGATCCCGCCAGCGCCCGCACTACCCTGCAGGTCGGCGAGCGGAGCTACGACTACTTCCCGCTCGACGCGGCCGGCGCGACGAATCTCGAGCGCCTGCCGTACACCGTCAAGGTGCTGCTCGAGAACATGCTCCGCGGTGCCGCCAGCCACCCGGACCTGGTGTCTGCCGACGACGTTCGCGCCCTCGCCGCCTGGGATCCCGCACAGCCGGCCGAGGCCGAGCTCCCGTTCATGCCGGCCCGGGTCATCCTCCAGGACTTCACCGGGGTGCCGTGCGTGGTCGACCTCGCCGCCATGCGCGACGCGATTGCCGAGATGGGCGGCGACCCGGCGAGGATCAACCCGCTGGTGCCCGCCGACCTCGTCATCGACCACAGCGTGCAGGTCGACCAATTCGGCTCCGACGCCGCCTTCCTGATCAACGTCGATCGCGAGTACGAGCGCAACGGCGAGCGCTACGCGCTCCTGCGCTGGGCGCAGCAGGCCTTCGCCGACTTCCGGGTGGTGCCGCCGGGGACCGGGATCGTCCACCAGGTCAACCTCGAGTACCTTGCCGACGTCGTCGCCGAGCGCGACGGCGTGCTCATGCCCGACACGCTGGTCGGCACCGACTCGCACACGACCATGATCAACGGGCTCGGCGTGGTCGGCTGGGGCGTCGGCGGCATCGAGGCCGAGGCCGCGCTCCTCGGCCAGCCGTGCTACCAGCCGATGCCGATCGTCGTCGGCTTCCGGCTCGACGGTGAGCTGCCGTCCGGCGCCACCGCCACCGACCTCGTCCTGTACGTCACCGAGCAGCTTCGCGCCCACGGCGTGGTCGGCAAGTTCGTCGAGTTCTACGGCCCCGGCCTGACGCGCCTGGGGCTCGCGGATCGAGCGACGATCAGCAACATGTCGCCCGAGTTCGGCGCGACCGCCACCCTCTTCCCGATCGACGACGAGACGCTGCGCTACCTGCGCATGACCGGGCGGCCGGACGAGGTCGTCGCCCGCGTCGAGGCCTACGCCAGGGCGCAGGGCATGTTCCGGACCGACGACTCGCCGGAGCCGGTCTTCAGCGAGGCGCTGAGCCTCGACCTGTCGACGGTCGTGCCCTCCCTGGCCGGCCCGAAGCGCCCCCAGGATCGCGTCGCGCTCAGCGACATGCGGACCAGCTTCCAGGCCGCGTTCCCGGATGGGCTGCACTCGCACAGCGACGGCACCGAGCACGAGCACCCCGGGCAGGGCGTGCACGGCGACCGCGGCACCGTCGACGAGGCCAGCGACGAGTCGTTCCCGGCCTCCGACCCGCCGTCCTACACGCGGGATCCGAACGCCGGCGAACACGTCACCCGCGCACCGGCCCGTCACGACCCCGAGCGGCTCCCGTCCGATGCGCACTACAAGTCGGCCGAGGTCCGCCTCGACGGCCAGCGACACAAGATCCGCACGGGCTCGGTGGTGATCGCCGCCATCACCTCGTGCACGAACACGAGCAACCCATCGGTCATGGTCGCCGCCGGGCTGCTGGCTCGCAACGCCGTCGATCGTGGGTTGATGACCAAGCCGTGGGTCAAGACCTCGCTGGCTCCGGGCTCGCGTGCGGTGACCGACTACCTGGAGGCGGCGGGCCTCATGGACCCGCTCGAGGCGCTCCGCTTCCACCTCGTCGGCTACGGCTGCACGACCTGCATCGGCAATTCGGGCCCGCTCGCCGAGCCCGTCGCCGAGGCGATCGAGGCCAACGACATCGCGGCCGTCGCGGTCCTCTCCGGGAACCGAAACTTCGAGGGCCGCATCCACCCGCTGGCGCGCGCCAGCTACCTGGCCTCGCCACCGCTGGTGGTGGCCTTCGCGCTGGCGGGGCGAGTCGACATCGACCTGAGCACCGAGCCGATCGGGACCGATCGGGACGGCCAGCCGGTCATGCTCGACGACCTGTGGCCGAGCCCGGAGGAGGTTGCGAGCGTCGTCCTCAAGGCGGTCAGTGGCGAGGTCTTCAAGCGCAACTACGCATCGGTCTTCGATGGCGACGATCGGTGGCGCAACCTCCCGGTTCCCGCAGGCGACCGGTACGCCTGGGATCCCGAGTCGACCTACGTGGCGCGTCCGCCCTTCTTCGATGCGATCGGGGACGGGCCCGCCGAGCCGGCTGACATCGTCGGCGCGCGCGCGCTCGCCGTGCTCGGCGACAGCGTCACCACCGACCACATCTCGCCGGCGGGCTCGATCGCGCGCACGTCACCGGCGGGGGAGTGGCTGCTCGCCCAGGGGGTCGAGCAGCGCGGATTCAACTCCTACGGTTCGCGTCGCGGGCACCACGAGGTGATGATGCGCGGCACGTTCGCGAACATCCGCCTCCGCAACGCTCTCACTCCGGACGCCGAGGGCAACGTCACCGAGCACCTGCCGAGCGGCGAGCGGATGAGCATCTTCGACGCGGCGATGCGCTATGCCGACGAAGGCACGCCGCTCGTCCTGCTTGCCGGCAGGGAGTACGGGTCCGGCTCGTCCCGCGACTGGGCAGCCAAGGGGCCGATGCTCCAGGGCGTGCGGGCGGTCATCGCCGAGTCGTACGAGCGCATTCATCGCTCGAACCTGGTCGGCATGGGGATCCTGCCGCTCCAGTTCCTGCCCGGCGAGAACGCCGCGTCGATTGGCCTGTCCGGACGCGAGACGTTCGACATCG